>NZ_JAGTJY010000157.1:0-15016 GCF_018195695.1 Achromobacter sp. Marseille-Q0513
CTGCCGGGCGAAGTGCAGGCGCGCTACAGCACGCCGCTGTCGTTCCGCGTCGGCGGCAAGATCGTCGAACGCCAGGTCCGCCTGGGCGATGCCGTGACGCCCGGCCAGATCGTGGCCCGGCTGGATCCGGCCGACGCCGCCAAGAACGCGGCCAGCGCCCGCGCCCAGCTCTCGGCCGCCCAGCACCAGCTGGACTACGCCAAGCAGCAGCTGGACCGCGACCGCGCCCAGGCGCGCGAGAACCTGATCGCCGCCACCCAGCTGGAACAGACCCGCAACGCCTACGCCTCGGCGCTGGCGCAGCGCGACCAGGCCGCGCAGCAATCGGCGCTGGCCGCCGACCAGCTCAAGTACACCACCCTGCAGGCCGACCACGCCGGCGTGATCACCGCCGAGCGGGCCGACACCGGCCAGAACGTCTCGGCCGGCCAGGCGGTCTACAACCTGGCCTGGTCCGGCGACATCGACGCCATCTGCGACGTGCCCGAAAGCGTGCTGGCCAGCCTGGCGGTGGGCCAGCGCGCCAGCGTCACGCTGGGTCCGCTGCCCGGCCAGACCTTCGACGCCGTGCTGCGCGAGATCGCGCCCGCCGCCGATCCGCAGAGCCGCACCTACCGCGCCAAGCTCACGCTGGAAAACCCCAAGCCCGAGGTCCGCCTGGGCATGACGGCCAACATCAGCTTCAGCAACGCCAGCGCCAATGGCGCGGCGACCTACACGCTGCCGGCCACCGCGCTGTTCCATGACGGCAAGGAGGCCGCCGTCTGGGTGGTCAAGCCGCAGGAGGACACGCTGGAACTGCGCCGCGTGCAGGTGCTGCGCTACGACGCCCGCACGGTCACGCTGACCCAGGGCCTGCAGCCCGGCGAACGCGTGGTCTGGCAGGGCGTGCATGCCGTGTCGGCCGGCCAGAAAGTGCGCGCCGTGCCGCCGCTGCACCCCGAGGACTTCGCATCATGAGCGGCGTGGATCAACAAGCCGGGCAGGCCTCGCAGCGCGACGAGGAAGGCAGCTTCAACCTGTCCGCCTGGGCGCTGCGCCACCAGTCGCTGGTGGTCTTCCTGATTTCGCTGGTCACGCTGTTCGGCGTGCTGTCGTACACGCGGCTGGCGCAGTCCGAGGATCCGCCATTCACCTTCCGCGTCATGGTCATCCGCACGCTATGGCCCGGCGCCACGGCGCAGCAGGTGCAGGAACAGGTCACCGACCGCATCGGCAAGAAGCTGCAGGAAACCCCGGCCACGGACTTCCTGCGCAGCTACTCGCGCCCCGGCGAATCGCTGATCTTCTTCACCATGAAGGACTCCGCGCCCGCCAGCAAGGTGCCGGAAGAGTGGTACCAGATACGCAAGAAGGTCGGCGACATCGCGGCCACCCTGCCGCAAGGCGTGCAGGGCCCGTTCTTCAATGACGAGTTCGGCGACGTCTACACCAACATCTACGCGCTGGAAGGCGACGGTTTTTCGTCCGCCCAGCTGCGCGACTACGCCGACTCGCTGCGCACCGTGCTGCTGCGCGTGCCCGGCGTGGCCAAGGTGGACTACTTCGGCGACCAGCCGGAACGCATCTACCTTGAAATCTCCAACACCCAGCTGACCCGGCTGGGCATCTCGCCGCGCCAGCTGGCCGAGGCCATCAACAGCCAGAACGCGGTCACGCACGCCGGCACGCTGACCACCGAGGACGACCGCATCTTCGTGCGCCCCAGCGGCCAGTTCGACGACGCCCGCGCGCTGGGCGACACGCTGATCCGCGTCAACGGCAAGTCGATCCGCCTGGGCGATATCGCCGAGATCCGCCGCGGCTACCAGGACCCGCCGGTGGACCAGATGCGCCTGGCCGGCAAGCCGGTGCTGGGCATCGGCATCACCATGCAGCCCGGCCAGGACGTGGTGCACCTGGGCCGCGCGCTGGCCGCCAAGTTCGGCGAGCTGACCGCTCAGTTGCCCGCCGGCCTGACGCTGACCGAAGTCTCCAGCATGCCGCGCGCGGTATCGCACTCGGTGGATGATTTCCTGCGCTCGGTGGCCGAGGCCGTGGCCATCGTGCTGGCGGTCAGCCTGGTGTCGCTGGGCATGCGCACCGGCATGGTGGTGGTGATTTCCATTCCCGTGGTGCTGGCGGTGACGGCGCTGTTCATGGACATGTTCGGCATCGGCCTGCACAAGGTCTCGCTGGGCACGCTGGTGCTGGCGCTGGGCCTGCTGGTGGACGACGCCATCATCGCCGTGGAAATGATGGCGGTGAAACTGGAACAGGGCTGGAGCCGCGCCCGCGCGGCCGCCTTCGCCTACACCAGCACCGCCTTCCCCATGCTGACCGGCACGCTGGTCACCGTGGCCGGCTTCCTGCCCATCGCGCTGGCCAAGTCCAGCACCGGCGAATACACGCGCTCGATCTTCGAGGTCTCGGCCATCGCGCTGATCACGTCCTGGTTCGCGGCCGTGGTGCTGATCCCGCTGCTGGGCTATCACATGCTGCCCGAGCGCAAGCGCGAGGCGCACCTGCCCGACGACCACGAGCACGACATCTACGACACCCGCTTCTACCAGCGCTTCCGCCGCTGGGTGGGCTGGTGCGTGGACCGGCGCTACCTGGTGCTGGGCGGCACGGTGATCGTCTTCATCGTGTCCATGGCCGGCTTCAGCCTGATTCCCAAGCAGTTCTTCCCCAGCTCCGACCGTCCCGAGCTGCTGATGGACGTGCGCCTGCAGGAAGGCGCATCCTTCGCGGCCACGCTGCGCCAGGTCGAGCGCCTGGAAAAGGCGCTGGACGGCCGGCCCGAGATCGAGCACATGGTCAGCTTCGTGGGCAGCGGCGCGCCGCGCTTCTACCTGCCGCTGGACCAGCAGCTGGCCACGCCCAACTTCGCCCAGTTCGTCATCACCGCGCATTCGGTGGAAGACCGCGAGAAGCTGGCGCAATGGCTGGGCGGCATGCTGCGCGAGGAATTCAGCGCCGTGCGCACGCGCCTGTCGCGCCTGGAGAACGGGCCGCCGGTCGGCTTCCCGGTGCAGTTCCGCATCAGCGGCGACAAGATCGCCACCGTGCGCGCCACCGCCGAGCAGGTCGCCGCGCAGATCCGCGCCGACGCCCGCACGGTCAACGTGCAGTTCGACTGGGACGAGCCGTCCGAGCGCTCGGTGCGCTTCGAGATCGACCAGCAGAAGGCGCGCGAAGTCGGCGTCACGTCCAGCGATGTGTCCAGCTTCCTGGCCCTGACGCTGTCCGGCTACACCGTGACCCAGTACCGCGAGCGCGACAAGCTGATCAACGTGGAACTGCGCGCGCCGCGCGAGGAACGCGTCGACCCGGCGCGCCTGGCCACGCTGGCCATGCCCACGCCCAACGGCCCGGTGCCGCTGGGCAGCCTGGGGCAGCTGCGCTACGGCCTGGAATACGCGGTGATCTGGGAACGCGACCGCCAGCCCACCATCACGGTGCAGGCTGACGTGGTCGCCGGCGCCCAGGGCATCGACGTGACCCACGCCCTCGACAAGCAGCTCGACGCGCTGCGCCAGGAGCTGCCGGTCGGCTACCGCATCCAGGTCGGCGGCACCGTCGAGGAAAGCGCCAAGGGCCAGAACTCGATCAACGCCCAGATGCCGATCATGCTGGTGGTGGTGCTGACGCTGCTGATGGTGCAGCTGCAGAGCTTCTCGCGCGTCATGATGGTGGTGCTGACCGCGCCGCTCGGCCTGATCGGCGTGGTCGCCACGCTGCTGCTGTTCGGCCAGCCCTTCGGCTTCGTCGCCATGCTGGGCGTGATCGCCATGTTCGGCATCATCATGCGCAACTCGGTGATCCTGGTGGACCAGATCGAGCAGGACATCGGCGCCGGCCATCAACGCATCGACGCCATCGTCGGCGCCACCGTGCGGCGCTTCCGTCCCATCACGCTGACGGCCGCGGCCGCCGTGCTGGCCCTGATCCCGCTCCTGCGCAGCAACTTCTTCGGTCCCATGGCCACCGCGCTGATGGGCGGCATCACCAGCGCCACCGTGCTGACGCTGTTCTTCCTGCCGGCGCTGTATGCCGCCTGGTTCCGGGTGAAACACGACGAGCGCGCGGGAGCACAACAATGACCACCGTGAAATCCCCGCGCATCCCGGTACGCCTGGCCATCCTGCCGCTGGTGCTGGCGCTGGGCGCCTGCGCCTTCGCCCCCGACCGCAAGCCGCCCGCGGCGCCGCAGCCCGCCCAGTACGGCGTGCAGCCCCTGCCCGCCGCCGGCGCCACGGCGCAGGGCGTGGCCCAGCGCTATGAACAGGGCGCCCAGCCCGTGCCGCAATGGTGGAAGCGCTACGGCTCGCCCGAGCTGGATGCGCTGGTCGAGGAAGGCCTGGCGAAAAACCCGGACCTGGCCGCCACCGGCCGCTCGCTGGCCGCGGCCCGCGAGCAGCTGCGCGGCCAGATCAATTCATCCCTGATGCCCACCGTGGACGCCGGCGGCGAGGTCTCGCGCAAGCGCGCGCTGACCATGCCCGGCCTGCCCGATCCCACCAAGCTCTACAACGTCTACACCGGCCAGATCCAGGCGCGCTACGAAGTGGACATCTTCGGCGCGGCGCGCTTCGCCAACGAGGCCGAGGGCGCGCGCGTCGAACGGCGCGCTTTCCTGCTGGATTCGGCGCGTCGCGCGCTGGCCGCCAACATCGTCACCGGCGCCATCCGCTCGGCCGCGCTGGCCGAACGGGTCGCGCTGACGGAGAAACAGGCCGTGCTGTCGCGCCAGGTCGCGCGTGACGCGCAGCGCCGCTACGAGCTGGGCTCGGCCTCGCAGAGCGAGGCGCTGGACGCCGACCGCGACGCCGCCAACCTGGAAGCCTCGCTGCCCGGGCTGTACGCCGAATGGCAGTCCACCCGCCACGCGCTGGCGGTGCTACTGGGCCGCACGCCCGACCAGGCGCCGCCGGACCTGGCTTTTGGCGCGCTGACGCTGCCGGCGCAGGTGCCGGTGCTGGTGCCATCGGATCTGCTGGCCTCGCGCCCGGACATCAGGGCGGCGGAAACGGCGGTGCAAGCCGCTGCCGCCGATGTAGGACTGGCCACCGCGCAGCTCTTTCCCCGACTGAGCCTGACGGCCTCGATGGGCAAGGGCGGCTTCAGCTGGCCCGGCGCGCTGTCGGGCGCCGGCTCGATCTGGGCCATGGGCGCCTCGCTGACGCAGCCGATCTTCCATGGCGGCCAGCTGCTGGCCGAGCGGCGCGCGGCCAAGCTCATGTACGAGGCCTCGATCGAGCAATACAAGCAGGCGGTGCTGTCCGCGTTCCAGGACGTGGCCGACACGCTGGCGCGGCTGGAAGCCGGCAGCCAGGCGCTGGCCGCCGCCGAGGCCTCGCGCCGTTCAGCCGAACAGTCCTATCGCAATACCGCGAGCCGCGTGCGGCTGGGCGCGCTGGCGCCCTATGCCGGCCGCGCCAGCGAGCAGCGCTTCATCTCGGCGCGACTGGCCGAGGTGCAGTACGCCACGCAGCGGCTGACGGAAACGGCGGCGCTGTTCCAGGCCATGGGCTCGCCGGCGCAGGCGCCCGCGCAGGAACCGACCCAGGAGGCCGCCGCGCCCGCCGCGCAGCCCTGAACCAGACCCCCGACACGTTCCTCGTGTCTTGGCCCCGCGCCTCCCCCGGCGCGGGGCTTTTTTTGTTTCACGATGACTCCAGTGCCGCAATTCGCTGGACTGCGCCAAGGTTCGATACAGCAGGTTCATCAATCACTTAGGCGAGTTCAACATATGCCGGAGCTTTCCGAAAAGAGCGGTGGCCCGAGCACCGCCAGTCCCGTTCTATGAAGGTGACAGCATGACAACGAGGAAGACGCCTGCGGCAGCGGGGAAACGCACCGCCTTACCGGTTGGCTATGCCGGCATCCACGGTGGCATTGTGGAGTTACTGGATGCTGCGCGCCAGGCAGCGGCGCGCAGTGTCAATGCGCTGATGACGGCCAGCTATTGGGAGATTGGCCGCCGGATCGTCGAAGCCGAGCAGAAAGGCAGGCGGCGGGCCGGTTACGGTGAACAGTTAATGGAACGCTTGTCCGCCGATCTAACGAGCCGATTCGGGCGCGGGTTCAGCCCGGACAACCTGGAGAACATGCGGCGCTTCTTCGTCGCTTATCCCTTGTCTGCAATTTCCGAGACACTGTCTCGGAAATCTGGAGACGGACTGCCCATCGAGAATTCCGAGACGGTGTCTCGGAAATTCGACCTCTCCAAACTGGCCCAGGTCTTCACTTTGCCGTGGTCGGCCTATGTCCGGCTGTTGTCGGTCAAGGATGACCATGCCCGCCAGTTCTACGAGGCCGAGGCGTTGCGCGGCGGCTGGAGCGTGCGCCAACTCGACCGGCAGATTGGAAGCCAGTTCTACGAACGTACGGCCTTGTCCAAGGACAAGGCGGCGATGCTGCTCAAGGGGGCAGTGGCCAAGCCCGAGGATGCCGTCACGCCCAATGACGCCATCAAAGACCCGTATGTGCTGGAGTTCCTCGACCTTAAAGACGAGTATTCGGAATCCGACCTGGAAGCGGCCTTGATCCAGCGTCTGGAATACTTCCTGCTGGAACTGGGTGAAGGGTTCACCTTCGTCGGGCGGCAGCGCCGGTTGCGCATCGACCAGACCTGGTATCGGGTCGATCTGCTGTTCTTCCATCGCAAGCTGCATTGCCTGGTCATTGTCGACCTGAAGCTGGGCAGCCTGCCCCATGCCGACGTGGGGCAGATGCACATGTATTGCAACTATGCCAAGGAACATTGGGCCTACCCGGATGAGAATCCGCGGGTGGGCCTGATCCTGTGCGCGGACAAGGGCCATGCCCTTGCGCGGTATGCGCTGGACGGCTTGCCGAACAAGGTGATGGCGGCGAACTATCGGACGGTATTGCCAGATGCCGAGTTGCTGCAACAAGAGCTTGAGAACACGCGGCGTCTGCTCGAATCTCGCGGAACGCTGTCTCTCAAAGACGACAAGCCGTAGTCGTGTGTCCCGGCGTACCGCCATCGGGCTCGTGGGCTTCACCCTGTGCTTCGTGCCGGATCACAGCCATTCGGCGCTGATCCCTGACGCCTCCGGCCTGGATCGTTGATCCGGGCCTGCGCGTGCTGCGCATTTGCCGACGACAGGTGTGTGGCTGAGCGGGGTGTACCGGCCACTTCCATCGTCCCCATCAGCTGCGAAGGATTGGGCGCGGTGACCTGGTTCAAGATGGTCGTGGCGTGCCGGTTCCCCAGCATCGGGGTGCCCGCGACCTGCCCGGCCAGGTCAGGGCCGCTTGAGCCCCGCCCGCATGCCCGCGACGATGAAACGCACCAGGTACTCCGCCTTGTTCTTCAGGTCGCCCGCATGCGTCTGGCCTTCGGAGATGCGCTCGATGCGGCGGTCGAACACGCTCATCACCAGCGCGCCGACCGCGTACAGATAGGCCCAGTGCGCGTAGTCCGGATCCTGCTTCGGCAGCACGGTCCGGATCGCATGGACGAACTCGACGGCGAAAGGATCGAAATACTCCGCGACGATGCCGCGCTCGGCTTCGCGCGGGTCCGACACTTCCCTGGCCACCAGCTTGGCGTAGGCCACGCCCGCCTCCCCGCCCTGTGCCTGCACCACCGGCAGGACCAGCGCGCGGACGATGTGTTCCAGCGGATCCACGCCCGGCGCGACCGGCGCGTGCAAGGCGGTCAGGCGCGCGTCGAGCAGCGTCCTGAAGCGCTCGAACAGGGCGCGGTACAGGTTCTGCTTGGTCTCGAAGTGATAGACGATCAGAGGCAGGCCCACGCCGGCCTGCGCCGCGATGTCGCGCATGGACACGCCGTCGAATCCCCCCTGTGCGAACAGCTGTTGCGCCGCGTCCAGGATCCGGTCGCGCTTGCTGATGGCGGCGGGCGCCTTGTTCCGGGCCGTGGCCGCTTTCTTGGGCACAGGCTTTGCTGGCATGCATCTCTCCTCTGGGATGGCCTGGAATTTTAAGGAAGTCATGGTAGCCCTGGTTTTCCCTAGGGGCTCGATGGATTGACCAAATAAACTGAACGATCGTACAGTCAGTTTTCCATAAGAGACGATCAAGAACGTCAGGAGACAAGCGTGGCCCCTTCCCCATCCACTTTGAAATGGCGCGTGCTGGCCGGGTACTTCCTGAGCTATATGTTCGATGCCGTGGACATCCTCATCCTGGCGATCGCCATGCCGGCGATTTCGGCGTCACTGCAGATCGGCCCGATGCAGGCCGGGCTGCTGGCCACGGCCACCCTGCTCGGCATCGGCATGAGCGGCCTGGTCATGGGGCCGCTGGCCGACCGCTGGGGCCGCCGCAAGGTGCTGCTGCTGTCGCTGGGCAGCTTCGGCGCGCTGACGATGGCGGTTGCCGGCGCCACCGATTGGCGCGAAGTGCTGGCGCTGCGGTTTCTCTCGGGCCTGGGCCTGGGCAGCGTCTGGGGCATCGCCGCCGCGCACGTGAACGAAACCTGGCCGGCGCACCAGCGCGCGCGGGCCACCTCCTTCGTGCTCAGTTCCTTTTCCATCGGCGCGGCCATCGCCGCCGCCGCGGCCTCCTACCTGCTGCCGGCCCATGGCTGGCGCGCGCTGTTCTTCGTCTGTGGCGCGGCGGTCGTGATCGCCATGGTCTACGTCTGGCGCTACGTACCCGAATCCGAGACCTGGCTGGCCGACAGGCAGCGCAAGCGCGCTGGCGCGCCGCAAGGCGCGGGCGGGCAAGGCGTCGCCCCGCTGTTCGCGCCGGCCCTGCTGCGCGTGACGCTGCTGGGCACGCTGGTCTCGGCCCTGACGCTGGCCGCGTACTGGGGCGCCAGCACCTGGCTGCCGACCTTCCTGCAAAAGGAACGCGGGCTGGAGACCGGCACCATGGCGCGCTTCCTGGTCCTGCTCAACATCGGCATGTTCGTCGGCTACAACGCCTTCGGCTATATCGCCGACCGCGTCGGCAAGAAGAAGGCCCTGATCCTGTCGCTGGTCTGCTCCGGCCTGCTGCTGCCGTTCTACGTGCAGGCCACGGATCACCTGCTGTTGCTGTGGCTGGGACCGGTATTTGCTTTCTTCATGGCCTTCGCCGGACTGATGGGCTCGTACTTCGCTGAATTGTTTCCCACCCAGCTGCGCGCCACGGGCGCGGGTTTCTGCTTCAACGTGGGGCGCGGCATCTCCGCCTTCGCGCCGCTGCTGCTGGGCTCGATGTCCGCCACCTTCGGCTTCGGCCCGAGCATCGCCGCCTGCGGCGGCGTGTTCGTGATCGCCGCCGCCGTGGTGCTGCTGCTGCCCGCCGGCAAGACCGCCGCAGCCGAAGAACCCGTCACCGCGCACTGAGCCCGGCCTCAACCGCACTCCCCAACACGAACAGGAATCCCGCCATGACGCGCCGCTTCGTCGATCTGTCCATCTACCTGGAGAACGATGTCTTCTCCGATCCGCCCGCCTTCAAGCCCGAGATCCAGTACTTCACCCACGAGCACACGATCGGCCAGATCGAGCCCTTCTTCCCCGGCCTGAAGAAGGAGGACCTGCCCGACGGCGAAGGCTGGGCCGTGGAAAAGGTCACGCTGTCCACTCACAACGGCACGCATCTGGACGCGCCGTTCCACTTCCACAGCACCATGGACAAGGCGCTGGGCGAGAAGAAACGCGCCTGGACCATCGACGAAGTGCCGCTGGAATGGTGTTTCCAGCCCGGCGTGAAGCTGGACTTCCGTCATTTCGGCGACGGCTATGTCGTGACCGCCGCCGACGTCGAGGCCGAGCTCAAGCGCATCGGCCACACGTTGCGACCGCTGGAAATCGTGGTGGTGAACACGCGCGCCGGCAGCCGCTACGGGCATGATGATTTCGTCTCCGCCGGCTGCGGCATGGGCTACGACGCCACCATGTACCTGCTGGAGCGCGGCGTCCGGCTGACGGGCACCGACGCCTGGAGCTGGGACGCGCCCTTCGTCCATACCGCCGAGAAATATGCCCGCAGCCACGACGCCGGCCTGATCTGGGAAGGCCACAAGGCCGGCCGCGACATCGGCTACTGCCACCTGGAAAAGCTGCACAACCTGGAAGCGCTGCCGCCCGACGGCTTCTACATCAGCTGCTTCCCGCACAAGATCCGCAACGCCTCGGCCGGCTGGACGCGCGCCGTCGCCATCTTCGACGACGCGCTGATGCCCGCGGCCTGACGGCGCGCGCCGCCCGCTCATTCCCCGCCCCCTGGAAGCACCCGCCATGACCAAGACCATCATCAGCTGCGCCATCACCGGCTCGGTCCACACGCCCACCATGTCACCCTACCTGCCCTGCACGCCCGAGGAGATCGCCGCGCAGAGCATCGCCGCCGCGCAGGCCGGCGCGGCCATCATCCACCTGCACGCGCGCAACCCGGCCGACGGCAGCCCCTCGCCGTCGGCCGACGTGTACATGCAGTTCCTGCCGCGCATCGCCGAGCAGACCGACGCCGTGCTCAACATCACCACCGGCGGCAGCGTCACGATGACGCTGGAGCAGCGCCTGGCGGGCGCGCTGCGCGCGTCCTCGGAGATGGCCTCGCTGAACATGGGTTCGATCAATTTCGCCATGTTCCGCATGGCCGAAAAGCCCCGCCAGTGGAAGCACGACTGGGAAGTGCCCTATCTGCAGGCCACCGAGGACGGCATCTTCCGCAATACCTTCCGCGACATCCGCTACATCCTCGAGACCCTGGGCAAGACGCACGGCACCCGCTTCGAATTCGAGTGCTACGACATCGGCCACCTCTACAACCTGGCCTACTTCGTCGAACAGGGCCTGGTCAAGCCGCCGTTCCTGATCCAGTCGGTGTTCGGCGTGATGGGCGGCATCGGCGCCGATCCGGAAAACGTGCTGCTGATGAAGCAGACGGCGGACCGCCTGTTCGGCAAGGACTACGTCTGGTCGCTGTTCGCCGCCGGCAGGCAGCAGATGCCCTTCGTGACCATGGGCGCGGTGATGGGCGCCAACGTGCGCGTGGGCCTGGAGGACAACCTGTTCCTGGGACGCGGACAGCTCGCCGCGTCGAACGCCGAACAGGTCGCCAAGATCCGCCGCATCCTCACCGAGCTGGGCATGGAGATCGCCACGCCCGACGAGGCCCGCCAGATCCTGCAGCTCAAGGGCCGCGACAACGTCGCCTTCTGACGCCCGCCGCGCAACAAGGAGCCCGCGCATGGCAGCCCCCAATCCCCTGGACGGATACGCCGTCGATCCCTCGGCCATCCGCTACGTCGGCCACGAACTGCAGCGTCCCGAGTGCATCCTGGCCGAGCCCGACGGCACGCTGTGGGCCGCCGACGCGCGCGGCGGCGTCACCCGCATCGCGCCGGACGGTTCGCAGCGCTACATCGGCCAGCGCGCGGACACGCGCTTTGGCGACGGCGCCAGCGACGCCGGCGCTGCCGTGCAGGCCCGCTACACGCAAGGCACGCTGCCCAACGGCCTGGCCTTCGCCGCCGACGGCAGCATCCTGATCTCCAACTTCGGCACCGACCGCCTGGAAATCATGGACCGCGACGGGCGCACCCGCACGCTGATCGACAACATCGACGGCCAGCCCATCGGCAAGGTCAACTTCGTGCTGCGCGATGCCAGGGACCGCGTCTGGCTCACCGTCTCGACGCGGGTGAACCCGTGGACCCGGGCGCTCGCCGACCGCGTGCGCGACGGCTATGTGGCGGTGGTCGAAGATGGCCGCATCCGCGTGGTGGCCGACGGATTTCACTTCACCAACGAAATCCGGCTCGACGCCCGCGAGCAATGGCTGTACATCGTGGAAACCACCGGCCCGCGCATCACCCGCATGCGGCTGGACGAGTCCCGGCCGGACGGGGTCAGGCTGGTCGACCGCGAAATCTTCGGCCCCGCCCACCTGGGCGGCCTGCCCGACGGCATCGCGTTCGACGCGCACGGCAATCTGTGGGCCGCCCTGATCATGGTGGACCGGCTCATCGCGCTCACGCCCGAGGGCGACATGCGGGTGCTGCTGGACGACGGCGACGCCGAGGCCAGCGCCAACCTGATGCAACGCTTCGACGCAGGCACGCTGCGCAGCGAGGACATGCAGCGCGCGCGCGGCGCCATCGCGCCGTGGATGGCCAGCATCACCTTCGGCGGCCCGGACCTGCGCACCGGGTATCTGGGCAGCCTGTTCGGCACGCGCATTCCCTGCTTCCGCTCGCCCGTTCCCGGTCTGCCGATGGCGCACTGGCCAAGGGCAGGCCGCTGAACGCGCGCCGGACTCAGCCGGCGCCTGCGCAACATCCCCCCGCAGGCGCGCTGACCGGCGCGCTCTGCGCGGCGGGCGCCATGGCGTTCTCGAACAGGATGTTGTTCTCCATGTGGATGTGCGCCATCAGGTCTTCCTTGAAGGCGCGCAGCCCCAGGTAGAGCGCGCGCCAGGTATTGCAGGCGGCGCGCGGCAGCGTGATGTTGTTCGTCAGCGCCAGCAGCCGTTCCAGCGCCACGCCGTGATCGTCGTGCTCCATGCGCATCACCGTGATGGGCATGGCCGCCATCGCGCCATGGCCGCGCGCCAGCAGCGGGAACAGCACCTGCTCTTCCTTCTGCATGTGGCTCTCCAGCTCCTGGCTCATGGTGCGCAGGTGCTCGGCCAGCCCGGTGGGGCAGTCCGGGCTGTCGGCGTGCACCTGCTCCACCTTCAGCGACAGCCGGATCAGCTCGGGCAGCTGCTGGCGATGCACCTCGTGATAGCGCGCCAGGATGTAGTCGATCAGATCGGCGGGGCTGGCCGCGTTCCAGTCGGGCATGTCGGACGGCTGCTGCGCCAGCTCCATCAGGCGCGCCTCGATGCGACGGGCGTCCAGCGCCCGCTCGGCGGCGGCATCGGCCAGGCTTTTCTTGCCGCCACAGCAGAAATCCAGCTCGTATTCGTGAAACACCTGCGTGGCGCCAGGGATGCTGCGGGCCAGCTGGCCCAGGGATTGCTCGACCAAACTCATTGCGTCTCTCCAAGGTACGTGACGGTGCTTCTTCCACAGCGAATTCCGTGCCAGAAAAAAGTTTGAGCCGGATCAAGCACTTGCGATTCAAAGGGTAGCCATGACCCTGCCCGATGCGGGTAAATGGAACCCTGAACGGTACAAATCACCCCGCCATGCAAAACCTGCTCCTGGCCGACCTGGTCGTCGATCTGCCCCCCGCCGTGCGCCTGCAACGGCTCGTCTCCAGCGTGCGCGCGCACTTCTCCTGCGGCGCCGTGGCCCTGTTGCAATTGGAGGAAGACCATCTGCGCCCCGTGGCCGTGGACGGCCTGACCCAGGACGCGCTGGGCCGGCGCTTCGCGGTGCAGCAGCATCCCCGGCTGGCCGCCATCCTGGCGCGCCGGGGCGTCACCTGCTTCCATCACGACAGCACCCTGCCCGACCCCTACGACGGCCTGATCAACGGCATGGCCGGCGAGCCCCTGCCGGTGCACGACTGCATGGGCACCAGCCTGCATGTCGAGGGCCAGCCCTGGGGCGTGCTGACGCTGGACGCGCTGGAGGTCGGCACCTTCGGCGCCGAGGCCCAGTCCGAATTGCGCGGGCTGATCATGCTGGTGGAAGCGGCCCTGCGCACCACGCGGCTGGAGGCCGAGACGCGCGCGCTGCGCCTGACGCGGGGCCAGTCCCAGGCCGACGGCGCGCCCGCCGACAACCACGAGATCCTGGGCCAGAGCGAGTCCATCGCCCGCCTGCTGCACGAGATCGACGTGGTGGCGGACTCGGAACTGCCGATCCTGCTGCTGGGCGAGACCGGCGTGGGCAAGGAACTGTTCGCCCACCGCGTGCACCGGCTGTCGCGCCGCCGCGCCAAGCCGCTGGTGCACGTGAACTGCGCCGCCCTGCCCGAGTCGCTGGCCGAGAGCGAGCTGTTCGGCCACGCCAAGGGCGCGTTCTCGGGCGCGGTGGCCGACCGGCCCGGCCGCTTCGAGGCCGCCAACGGCGGCACCCTGTTCCTGGACGAAGTCGGCGAACTGCCGCTGCTGGTGCAGGCCAAGCTGCTGCGCGCGCTGCAGAACGGCGAGATCCAGCGCCTGGGCGACGACCGTCCCCGGCGCGTGGACGTGCGCATCGTGGCCGCCACCAACCGCAGCCTGAAGGACCTGGTGCGCGACGGCGACTTCCGCGCCGACCTGTACCACCGGCTGTCGGTCTATCCCATCGCCATCCCGCCGCTGCGCGAGCGCGGCAACGACGTGCTGCTGCTGGCCGGCCGCTACCTGGAACAGAACCGCGCCCGGCTGGGCCTGCGCAGCCTGCGGCTGGCGCTGGACGCCGAAGAGGCACTGCGCCGCTACCGCTGGCCGGGCAATGTGCGCGAGCTGGAGCATGTCATCAGCCGCGCCGCCATCAAGGCGGTGAGCCGGGGCGCCAACCGCAACCACATCGTCACGCTGGAGGCAGGCCTGCTGGACCTGTCCGGCGCCGACCTGCGTCCCCTCGCGGCGGCGCCGGACGCGCCGCCCGCCACGACGCCGGACGGCGCGCTGGCTACCTTGCGCGACGCCGTGGACGCCTGTCAGCGCCAGCACGTCCGGCTGGCGCTGCAAGCGCACGACGGCAACTGGGCCGCGGCCGCACGCGTGCTGGAGGTGGACCCCAGCAACCTGCACAAGCTGGCGCGCCGGCTGGGCTTGAAGGGCTGAGGGCCGCGCGCTACCATCCCTGCCCCATGAAAAGAACGCTGATCCGCCTCGCCCTCTGCCTGCTCGCCGCGCCCTCCCTGGCCCAGGCCGGCGACCTCGACAAGGCCAATTGCACCTACAAGGGCATCCCGCTGCGCGGCAAGGTCCAGATCGTCGACGCCTTTCCCGACATCAAGATCGAGGTCGTGAACGCCTTCGAGGACATCCGCGTCGAACGCGTGCGCGCCTTCGCCAGCAGCTGCGGCAAATGGGAGATCGTCACCGCCTTCCCGGACTTCAAGGTCCAGATCGTGCGCGCCTTCGGCGACATCAAGGTGTCCTGGGTGACGGCCTTTCCCGGCATGCGCTGATCGGCGCGCCGCCCGCGATCCCCGCC
>NZ_JAGTJY010000158.1:0-15003 GCF_018195695.1 Achromobacter sp. Marseille-Q0513
GTTCGGCGGCATGGCCAGCGCGGGCATGTCGGCGGGGAAGTGGAACAGCTCGCGCCGCGTGGGCGGGGCCCGGGAGCGCGCGGGCACGGGGACCGTTTCCGGGGGCGGGGGGGCGCGGCGCGGCGCGCCCAGGTAGGGCAGGCGCGCCAGCCAGCGCTCGATCATCGGGCCGAACGCGCCGGCCAGCCCGCGCGGGATGGTCAGCACCACGGCCACCAGGATCAGGCCGTAGATCAGCCCGTGCATGCCGTTGCCCACGCTGCTGAGCCAGCCGCGCGCCAGTTCGGCGATGGGCAGCACCAGGAAGGTGCCGGCGATGGGGCCGGCCACCGTGCCCAGCCCGCCGATCAGCGCGAACATGGCCACCTGCACCGACAGCTCCAGCGAGAAGGCCGAGCTGGGGTCGACGAAGGTCAGGTAGGTGATGTGGAAGGCGCCGACGATGCTGGTCAGCATGGCCGACACCACGGCGGCGATGATCTTCATGCGCACGGTGTGGATGCCCACGGCCAGCGCCGCGTCCTCGCGCTCGCGGATGGCGATCAGGTAGTGGCCGATGCGCGATTTGCGCATGTACCAGGACACCCAGGTCACCAGCGCGAACAGCGCGAAGGCGATCAGCACGTAGTTGGCCTTCTCGCGGAACACGATCCAGGTCCAGCCGATGTTCAGCGGCAGGCTGATGCCGCTGGAGCCGCCGGTCCAGCTTTCCTCGTGGATCACCAGCAGGCGCACCACCTCCAGGATGGCGATGGTCGCCAGCGCGAAGAAGGGGCCGCGCAGGCGCAGCGTGGGATAGCTGATCACGACGGCCACGGCCGCCGAGATCACGGCGCCGGCGAGCATGCCGAACCAGGGCGAGATGCCGAAGTTCTGCGTCAGCAGCGTGGCGGTGTAGCCGCCGATGCCGTAGAACACGGCGTGGCCCAGCGATAGCTGGCCGGCGTAGCCGCCGACGATGTTCCAGGCTACTGACAGGGCCGAGAACACGAACAGCAGCACGAACAGGTTGGTCCAGAACGGCGTGCCCAGCGCCAGCGGCGCGGCCAGCATGGCCAGCATCAGGATCAGGCCGACATAGCCCTTGGGGCTGCGTAGATCGGGGAACATGTTTTTTCTCCTTGTCGTTCCGTTCATTCCGTGCCGACGCCGAACAGGCCGGTCGGACGCAGGACGAGGATCAGCAGGAAGATCCCGAAATACACGACCTCCTTGAGGTCGGGCGCGACGTAGTAGCCGGCCAGCGTGTCGACGATGCCGATGATCATCGAGCCGGCCACGGCGCCGTACAGGCTGCCCAGCCCGCCCAGCACCACGATGACGAAGGCCGTCAGCACGAAGTACGTGCCCACGGTCGGGAACACCGGGTACTGCGGCGCCAGCAGGCCGGCGGCGATGCCGACGAAGGCCGTGCCCAGGCCGAACGCAATGGCGTAGACGTTGTTCACGTTCACGCCCATCAGCGTGGCGGCGTAGCGGTGCTGGGCCACGGCGCGCAGCGCGCGGCCCAGATAGGTGCGGTGCATGAACAGGTGCAGCAGCACCGCCAGGCTGATGCCCACCACGAAGGTGATGATCTGGCCGCTCACCATCGAGTAGCTGCCCACGTCGATGGCGCTGGTGCCCAGCTGTACCGGCGCGCGCAGCACGTTGGCGCCGAACAGCACCAGGGCCAGGTTCAGCAGAATGGTGGACACGCCCACCGTGGCGAAGATCTGGATGTGCTGGTCGGCGTTGAGCAGCGGCTGGATGATGCCCTTCTGCGTCAGCGCGCCCAGCGCGAACAGGATGACGGCGACCGGCGCCAGGCCCAGGTAGGGATGGACGCCGAACTGCGCGGCGATCAGGTAGACCAGGTACATGCCCACCATCAGGAACTCGCCGTGCGCGAAGTTGACCACGCGCACCACGCCGAAGATCAGCGTCAGCCCCAGGCTGATGATGGTGTACGCGCCGCCCAGCAACAGGCCGTTGATGACCAGTTGTATGAAGATATCCATGATGCAACCTCTAGTCGATGCACGGCCCCGGCCGGGCGACGGCGGGGCCGCGTGTGTCCGGCGGCCGGCGCGAGGAGCCCCCGCGGGCGGTCCTGGCGCCGGATGCCGGCTCGGCGTTTACTTGTTGAATACCGGCTTGCCGAGGGCGAGGTTGCTGGGCGCGATGGTGACCAGCTTGCCGTCCTGCCACTGCATCACGTAGAAGGTCGATGCGTTGTTCTGGCCGTCCTCGCCGAAGTCGAAGGCCCAGCCGTTGGCGGTCTGGCCCGCCGGCACCTTGTAGGCCAGCACCGCGGCGCGGATCTTGTCCTTGTCGGTGGACTTGGCCTTGGCGATGGCGTCGAAGAAGGCCTTGGCGCCCACGTAGTTGGTCAGGCTGTGGCCCGACTGCGGATCGCTCTTGTAGGTGGACTTGTAGGCTTCCAGGAACTTGTCCAGCCCCGGCGCGCCGGCCGGATTGATCGAGGACTGCGGGAAGTCCAGGTCGAACACGCCGTTCATGTCGGCGCCCACCGCCTTGGCGGTGTCGGCCAGCGAATAGCCGCCGCCCGCGCCGATCACGACCTTGGGCTTGAAGCCCGCGGCGCGTGCCTGGCTGAAGAACAGGATGGCGTCGTTCTGGTAGGCCGTTTGCAGCACCACGTCCACCTTGGCGCCCTTCAGGCGCAGGATGAGCGAGGACAGGTCCACCGTCTTGGCGGAATAGGGCAGCACCTCGGCCACCGTGTAGCCCAGCTCCTGCGCGCGCTTCTTCTCGGTGGCGGCCACGTCGGTGCCGTAGGGGCCGTCCTCGTGGATGATGCCGATCTTGATGTCCTTGGGGTTCAGCCCCATGCCCGGCGCGATGGTCTCGTGCAGCGCGTTGACCACGGACACGCCGTACAGCGCCGTGTTGGGATTGCTGCGGAACAGGTACTTGTAGCCGCGCGTGGTGATCTTGTGGGCGGTGGCGCCCAGCTCGAAGTAGGGCACGCCCGCCAGCTCGGTGACCGGCGAGGCGGCGTAGGAAATGCCGGACGCGTAGCTGCCGAACACGCCGATCACGTTGGACGAGATCAGGCGCTTGGTTTCAGACACGGCCTGGGTCGGGTCGACCGCGTCGGCCTTGATGATCTGGATCTTCTCGCCGTTGATGCCGCCCGCGGCGTTGATCTCGTTGACGGCCAGCTCCAGGCCGCGATAGCTCTCCTGCCCGAGCAGCGCCAGCGCGCCGCTGAATGGGAAGAGGGCCCCCACCTTCATGTCCGCCGCCGCGGTTCCGGTCGCCACCGCGCCGCACAGCCCCAAGGCCAGGACGAGTTTCTTGAACTTGTACATCTGCGCTCCTTTGTCGGTATGGGATGCGGACTGGCCGGTGCTGCGTCCGTCTTTTGAATATATGATATATGTGATATCGGGTCGTGAAACCTCGCCATGGATTCTAGTTGCGGTGCCAGGAGGACGAATCGGGGATTTCCCTCAAGCCGCATGAATAAAGCCTTTGCGGCCGATTCTGGCGCAACGACAGGCAAGATTGCGGGCTGCTTCAGCCTGCGAGCAAGCCCGTCCCCATTGGATTTTGGAATCCTATTTCGCGTAGTGAAAAAATATATCGTATATCACCGAGTGGCGTAGGCCATGTGAGAACCAGGAGGCAGCTAGCATGTTCGAAGAAGTCGATTTCGCTGGAAAGAAGGTCTTGATCACCGCGGGCGCCGACGGGCTGGGCCTGGAGATGGCCCGCGTGTTCCACCGCGCCGGCGCCCAGGTGTTCGTCTGCGACGTGAACGAGTCCCGGCTGGCCGCGCTGCCGTCCGAGCTGCCCGGCGTGCGTGCGTTGCGCGCCGACGTATCGGACGAGGACAGCGTGGCGGCCCTGTTTCAGGCCGTGGCGCGCGAGCTGGGCGGGCTGGACGTGCTGGTGAACAATGCCGGCGTGGCCGGCCCCACCGGCTTCGTCGAAACCTTGTCCAAGGCAGACTGGGACCGCACGCTGGCCGTCAACATCACCGGCCAGTTCCTGTGCGCGCGCCAGGCCATCCCGCTGCTCAAGGCGTCCAAGGCCGGCGTGATGATCAACCTGTCCTCGGCCGCCGGCCACCTGGGTTTTGCCGGCCGTTCGGTCTATTCGGCGTCGAAATGGGCGGTGATCGGCTTCACCAAGTCGCTGGCCATCGAGCTGGGCCCGCACGGCATCCGCGTCAACGCGATCCTGCCGGGCGCGGTGGAAGGGCCGCGCATCCGCGCCGTCATCGCCGCCAAGGCCGAGACGCTGGGCAAGCCGGTGGAAGAGATCGCCGCGCTCTACGAGAACCAGGCCGCGATGGGCCGCATGGTCACGGCGCGCGACATCGCCAACATGGTGCTGTTCAACGCCAGCGAGGCGGCGCGCAGCGTCAGCGGCCAGGCCATCGTGGTGGACGGTTTCACGCAGAAGCTCTATTGATGGGATGAGGCCCGCCGGCGCCGAAGATCGCGGCGCCGGTTTGTCGATCACGCGACAGGCAAAGGCAGGAATGCGCGGCGCGCAAGACTGCGTGGTACGCGCTCGCGACCATCGCGCCCAGGCGCGGCGCGCGTTTCAGGCGGCCGGTCTCAGGCGGCCGGGCTCAGGCGGCCGGGCTCAGGCGCGCCGTCGCAGCGCGGCGGCCAGCTCGGCCACCGACAGCGTCCGGTCGAAGTTGGCCGCGTGGCGCGCGTTCAAGGTCAGCGCGGCGGCGGTTTCCAGCTCCGCGTCCGTCGGCGCCGTGGCGCCCAGCTCGCGCAGGCTGACGGGCAGGCCCACTTGCGCGTACCAGCTCGTCAGCGCGGCCAGCATGCCGTCGTCGCGCGCTTCCAGATCCAGTTGCACCAGCAGTCCCAGCGCCACCTGCATGCCGTGGGCCGAGGTGGCCAGGCCGGCGATGCGGGGCAGGCCGCGCGTGAGCGCGTGGGCGATGGACAGGCCGCCGCTTTCAAAGCCCAGCCCGCTCAGCAGGATCATGGCCTCGACCGCGCGCTCGAAGGCGGGCGTGGGCCGGCCGCTGCCGGCCACGGCCAGCGCCTGGGCGCCGTCTTCCAGCAGGATGCGCAGGCAGCCCTCGGCCAGCAACTGCGCGGCCAGCGGCGGCTTACCGCCATACATATTGGCGCCGCCGTGGCGCCGGCATTGCTCGGCCTCGAACTTCTTGGACACGGCGTCGCCCAGCCCGGCGCGGAAGAAGGCGGCCGGCGCGCTGGCGATGATGGTGGTGTCCACCAGCACGATGGTGGGGTTGAACAGCATGTGCTCGACCGCCAGCAGGTTGTGGTCGGCGTCGTAGAGCACGTAGTTCTTGCTGGTGGGGGCGTCGTTCGACGCCGCGGTCGGCACGGTGATCAGGTGGCAGTGCAGCGAGCGCGCCACCGCCTTGCCGGCGTCCAGCGCCTTGCCGCCGCCCACCGCGACGACCATGTCGGCGTCGAGCCTGCCGGCCTGCGCGCGCAGCGCTTCGATGGTCTCGGGCGTCAGGTCGCCTTCGACGATCAGCGGCATTGCCCGCACCTGGCTGGCGGCGCACAGCGCTTGGACGCGCGCGCCCAGGATGGCATGCATGGGGCCGTCGATCACCAGCGCGGCGCGGCGGCCGAAGAGGGCGGCCTGCTCGCCCAGGGTGTCCAGTGCGTCGGGGCCCTGTATGTAGCGGCCGGGAGCGCCGAAGATCGTCAGCATGCGGTTTCCTATTTGCGTGGGGCGGGCGGGCGGTAGTCCATTTCCTTCTCGCGCTCGACCAGCCAGTCGATCATGATCTTGCCGCCCCAGACCAGGTCGGCCTGGATGGCGCGGGCGGCGGCCTCGGAGTCGCGCGCCTCCAGCGCGGCCAGCACGGCCCCGTGGCGGTGCTCGTCCTGCGTGTAGTCGATGCCGGCCGTCTTGACGTGGAAGACCTTCAGGATGGGGCCGGTGATGACCCAGAACGACTCCACCGTGTTGCGCAGGATGGGCTTGTTGCTGGCTTCGAGGATGCCGAAATGGAACTTGCGGTTCAGGTAGCTGGCCCGCTTGGGATCGCTGGCCGTGTAGGACAGGAATTCCTGTTGCAGCGCGATCAGGTTGTCGAGCTGCTTGCGGGTGATGTTCTTGGCGGCTTCGGCCGCGCCCATGCCTTCAAGATGGAAGCGGATCTGCTGGATCTCGCGCAGCTTCTCGGAATTCACATAGGGCACGTAGACCGCGGTGGCGGCCTGCATTTCCAGGCCCTGTTCGCTGATGAGCCGGAAGATGGCCTCGCGCACGGGCGTGATGGACACGCCCATTTCCTGGGCCAGCTCGCCGATGATCAGGCGTTCGCCAGGCTCGTACTGCCCGTTGATCAGGGCGTTGCGGATTTCGTTGTAGACCCTGACGGACAGGTTCTCTTTCTTGACCGGTTTAAGGCTGGGCATGGCGGTTGCGGCGTGCGTATGGGAAGGAACGGGTGAATCCGGAACGAATTCTAGCCCGGCATAGCCAATTCGAGCGCGATGGGTATATTATATATGATATATCTAAAAACGGCAGGAGACGCCATGCCCCAGGACCTGGAAATGCCCACCCAGGACGAGCTTCGGATGCTGCGGGACAAGGCCCGTCACATCCGGCTCGAAACCATCCGCCTGATCGAAATCGCCAAGGTCGGCCACTACAGCTCGGTCTTTTCCTGCGCCGAGATCTTCGCCGCGCTGTACTACGGCGTGATGCGGCTACGGCCGGGCGAGCCCGCCTGGCCGGACCGCGACCGCTTCCTCATGGGCAAGGGGCATGCCGCCGTCGGCCTGTTCCCGGTGCTGGCCGACCATGATTTCTTTCCGCGCGACTGGCTGGATGACTACACCCGCCTGGGCAGCCCGCTGGGCGACCATCCCGACATGAGCAAGGTGCCGGGCGTGGACTTCAGCTCCGGCTCCATCGGCCACGCGCTGTCCAACGGCGCCGGCATGGCGGTCGGCGCGCGCCTGGGACAGCGCGATTTCCGCGTCTTCGTCATGCTGGGCGACGGCGAGATGCAGGAAGGGCAGGTCTGGGAAGCGGCGCTGTTCGCCGCCCATCACCGGCTGTCCAACCTGATCGCCATCGTCGACCGCAACGGCTACCAGCTCGATGGCCGGGTCGACGACGTGATCGGCGTGGAATCGCTGGCCGACAAGTGGCGCGCCTTCGGCTGGGAGGTGCACGAGGTCGACGGCCACGACCTGTCCGCGCTGACCGCGCTGCTGCGCCGGCTGCGCGCGGACGGCGTGCGCGAGCGGCCCGCTTGCGTGATCGCCCGTACGGTCAAGGGCAAGGGCGTGTCCCATATGGAAACCGAACCCGGCTGGCACCTGGGCTACCTGGCCCCGTCCGATGCCGATGCCGCCGTCGCCGAAATCCTGTCCCGCGAGATCTGAACCGCCATGCCGCAATCCCAGCAGCACACCCGGCCACACGCCTTGGCGCCGTCCGCGCCGCGCTCCCCCGATTCCTGGCAGTACCGCGCGCTCAACGCGGTCACGCCCGGCCTGTCCTATCTGTCCGACGCGCTCATCGATCTGACGCGCGCCGGCCATCCCGTCGTGGCCGGCTCGGCCGACCTGCAATACTCGAACGGCCTGAACCGCTACGCGTCCGCCTTTCCCGAACGCTATGTGCAGTTCGGCATCTCGGAACAGAACATGGTCTCGGCCGCCGCCGGCATGGCCACCACGGGGCTGATGCCCTTCGTCGCCACCTTCGCGTCCTTCCTGGGCCTGCTGTGTTGCGAGCAGATCCGCATGGACGTGGCCTATACCCGGCTGCCGGTGCGCCTGATCGGCCATCACACCGGCATCAGCCTGGGCTTCTACGGCACCTCGCACCATGCCACCGAAGACATCTCCACCACGCGCGCCATCGCCGGGCTGACCGTGGTGTCGCCGGCCGACGGCCCGCAGCTGGCCTCGGCCATCAAGGCCAGCGTCGACTGGCCCGAGCCCATCTACTTCCGCATCGGCCGAGGCCGCGATCCGCAGGTCTACGCCGATGGCGCGCCGTTCCAGTTCGGCCGCGCCATCACGCACGCGCTGGGCGGCGACCTGAACATCATCGCCTGCGGCATCGCCGTGCACGCGGCGCTGCAGGCCGCCGAACGGCTGCGCGAGGCCGGCCTGTCGGTCGGCGTGATCGACATGCCCACCATCAAGCCGCTGGACCGCGACGCGGTGCTGGCCGCGGCCGGCGCCGCCGGCCGCATGCTGACGGTGGAAGAGCACAATGTGATGGGCGGGCTGGGCTCGGCCGTGGCCGAAGTGCTGGCCGACGGCGGCCTGGGCGTGCGCCTGCGCCGCCACGGCATCCATGACGAATACAGCCTGATCGCGCCGCCCACCGCGCTGTACGCCCATTACCGGCTGGACGCCGACGGCATCGCCGCCGTGGCGCGCGAGCTGCTGGAACAGAAATAGTCTCGGAGCACACCATGAAGGAAATCAGCGGCCATACCCGGCTGTTCGGCATCCTGGCCGACCCCATCCACCACGTGAAGACGCCGCAGCGCATGAACGAGCACTTCGCGCGCCTGGGCTTCGACGGCGTGTGCGTGCCGTTCCACGCGCGCCCGGCGGAGCTGGCGCAGGTCGTGCAGGGGCTGCGGCAGTTGCAGAACCTGGGCGGCTTCATCGTCACCATGCCGCACAAGACGGCCATCCTGGACCTGGTCGACGAGGCCACGCCGGTGGCGCGCAAGATCGGCGCGGCCAACGTGGTGCGGCGCGACGCCGACGGCAGGCTGACGGCGCACATGCTGGACGGCGAGGGTTTCGTCGGCGGCCTGCTCGAAGCCGGCGTGGACCCGAAGGGCAGGAGCGCCTACCTGGCCGGCGCCGGCGGCGCGGCCAACGCCATCGGCTTCGCGCTGGCGCAGGCCGGCGTGGCGCGGCTGACCATCGCCAATCGCACGACGGCCAAGGCCGAGGACCTGAAGGCGCGCATCCTGTCGCTGCTGCCGGATGCCCGCATCGACATCGGCACGGCGGATCCGTCCGGCCACGACCTGGTCGTCAACGGCACCTCGCTGGGCATGCGCGACGCGGATCCGCTGCCGCTGGACGCCGGCCGCCTGACGCCGGACCAGCTGGTGTGCGAGGTCATCATGCAGCCGCGCGACACGGCGCTGCTGCAAGCGGCGGCGGCGCGCGGCTGCCGCATCCACCATGGCGCGCCCATGCTGGCCTGCCAGATCGCGCTGATGGCCGAGATGATGGGCGTGCGGGCCTGAGCAGATGGGCGATTACGATTTCATCATCGCCGGCGGCGGCACCGCCGGCTGCATCCTGGCCAACCGCCTGAGCGCCAACGGCAAGTACCGCGTGCTGATGCTGGAGGCCGGCCACGAGGCCCGCAGCCCCTGGATCGGCATTCCCGCGGGCTTTTCCAAGCTGCTGGTCGATCCCGACTACAACTGGCGCTTCTCCACCGAGCCCGAGGACAACGTGCACGGCCGCCGCATCGCCGTGCCGCGCGGCAAGGGCGTGGGCGGCTCGACCCTGATCAACGGCATGATCTACGTGCGCGGCCAGCCGGCGGACTACGACGGCTGGGAGGCGGCCGGCGCGGCGGGCTGGAACTGGGCCCAGGCCGAACGCCTGTTCCGCAAGATCGAAGCCTATGAAAAAGGCGGCGCGGGGCGCGGCCATGACGGCCCCATGCGCCTGCACGAAGTCTCGGAACGCTACCCGGTGGCCGAGGCCTTCCTGAAGGCCGCGCAGCAGGACGGCCAGCCGCTCAATCCCGATTACAACGCCGGCAGCCAGGAAGGCGTGGGCTACTACCAGGTGCTGCAGCACCGGGGGCGACGCTGGAGCGTGGTGGACGGCTACCTGAAACCGGCCTCGGGCCGGCCCAACCTGACCGTCGAGTGCGGCGCGCGCATCACGCGGCTGCTGTTCGAGGGCAGGCGCTGCGTCGGCCTGGCCTATCGCGGCAAGGACGGCGAGCATGTGGTGCGCGCGCGTCGCGAAACGCTGCTGTGCCTGGGCGCGGTGCAATCGCCGCAGCTGCTGGAGCTGTCGGGCGTGGGCGATCCCGCGCTGCTGGCCCGGCTCGGCATCCCGCTGGCGCACGCGCTGCCGCAAGTGGGCGAGAACTATATCGACCACTACGCCACGCGCATGAACTGGCGCGTGAAGAACACGGTGACGCTGAACGAGATGTCGCGCGGCTGGCGGCTGGCGCGCCAGGTGGCGCGCTACGCGCTGTCGCGCCAGGGCATCCTGACGCTGGGCACGGGGCTGGCGCACGGCTTCGTCAAGAGCGCGCCGCAGCTCGCGCTGCCCGACGTGCAATTCTTCTTCGTGCACGCCAGCTATGCCAACGCGGCCGAGCGCATCCTGGACCGCTTTCCCGGCATGACCATCGGCGTGGCGCAGCTGCGGCCCGAATCGGTGGGCTCGATCCATGCGGTGTCGGCCGATCCGCTGGCCGCGCCCGCCATCCGCCCCAACTTCCTGGCGGCGCGGATCGACCGCGACAGCCTGGTCGGCGGCATGCGGGCGGCGCGCCGCATCGTCTCGCGGCCGGCCCTGCAGCCCTTCGTGGCGGCCGAGCTGAGTCCGGGCAAGGACGTGCAGAGCGACGACGAATGGCTGGACTTCGCGCGCCAGAACGGCCAGACCATCTATCACCCGATCGGCACCTGCCGCATGGGCGCGGACGCGGATGCCGTGACGGATTCCCGGCTGCGCGTGAACGGGCTGGACGGCCTGCGGGTGGTGGACGCCTCGGTCATGCCGAGGATGGTGTCCGGCAATACCCAGGCCGCCGTGATGATGGTGGCCGAACGCGGCGCCGAGCTGATCCTGGAGGACGCGGCGCGGGCGGGCTGAGCCGTCCGCGCCGGCGGCCTACCAGTAGTACTTGGCCGTGGCCATGACGGTGCGTCCGTTGCCGTACATGCAGACGGAATAGGATTGGCAGCCGCTCACGTACTTGCGGTCGAACAGGTTGCTGGCGTTCAGCGCGAAGCGCCAGTTCGGCATCTCGTAGTGCAGGCCGGCGTCATAGACGGTGTAGCTGGGCACCTTCAGCGAGTTGTCCGACGCGCCGGCCGCCGAGCTCTGGTAGCGCACGCCCGCGCCCAGGCCGAAGCCTTCCAGCGCGCCCGTGCGCCAGGTCCAGTCGGCCCACAGCGAGGCCATCTGGCGCGGACGCGGAATGTCCACCGGCCACTTGCCCTGGGTCTCGTCGTTGGCCTTGGTGTTCTTGACGTTCTGGAACACATAGGCGCCGACGATCGACAGCTCGGGCGTCAGCTTGCCCACCGCGCTCAGCTCGATGCCTTGCGAGCGCACCTCGCCGGCCTGCACCGAGGTGGTGCCGGTGGGGTCGTCCAGATTGGGCGTCAACACATTGGTCTGCTTGATCTGGTAGACCGCCGCGTTCAGCGTCAGGTTCTCGCCGTCGGGCTGCCAGCGCAGGCCGGCCTCGATCTGCTTGCCCTTGGTGGGCGCGGCCCAGTCGCCGCTGGCCAGGCGCGTGTTGCCCACCGGATTGAACGAGGTCGAGTAGCTGATGTAGGGCGACAGGCCGTAGTCGCCCAGATAGGTCAGGCCGACGCGGCCGCTGAAGGCCTGGTCCAGCTGCGACGAGCGGGTATCGGCCTCGCGGTCGGTCTGCCTGGTGCGGGCCCAATCCTTGCGGCCGCCCAGCGTGAGCACCCAGCGCTCGAACTTGATCTGGTCCTGCAGGTACAGGCCGACCATGTTCATGGTGGTGTAGGTGTCGGTGCGGGGGAACGCGTCGGGGCCGTAGAACAGCGAGTGGTCGATCCCGCTGTAGGCGGGGTTGTACAGGTTCAGCGACGGCGCCAGCGCCAGCATTTCGCTGTCGGTGGTGGACTGGCGGTTGTATTCCAGGCCGGCCAGCAGGGTGTGCTGCAGCCCGCCGGTGCGGAATTTGGCCTCGGCCTGGTTGTCGATGTCGAAGCGGCTGTAGTTGAACTGGAAGATGCCGGCGTAGCGGCTGATCGACGCCATGGTCGGATCGCTGGCGTCCAGCCCGCCGCCCCAGACCGAGCGGTTGTTCAGCTGCGAGTGCATCAGGCGCACGTTCTGGCGCAGCGTCCAGGTCGAGTCGGGCTTGTGCTCGAAGGCATAGCCCAGCGACCACTGCTTCTTGCGGTAGTAGTTGAAGTCCGGCTCGCCGGTGTACACATCGCGCGAGATGCGGCCGTTGGGATTGTGCAGCACCATGCCCTGGGCCGGCAGGAAGTTGCTGGCGATGTCGCTGCGGTCGTCCAGGTAGGTGGCCGACAGCGTCAGCGACGTCGCCGCGCTGGGCTGCCAGCGCAGCGACGGGGCGAAGGCGACGCGGCCGTCCTTGTTGGGGCCGGTCTGCGAATTGCCGTCGCGGCCCACGCCGATCAGGCGGTAGGACAGCGTGCCGTCGCTGTTGGCGGTGTCGCCGATGTCGAACGCCAGCTGCTTGCGCGCGTAGTTGCCGACCTGGACCTCGATCTCGCGGATGCGGTCGCCGTTGGCCAGCTTGCTCTGCACGTCGACGATGGCGCCGGGATCGCCCTGGCCGTACAGCACCGAGGTCGGCCCGCGCAGCACCGTGATGCTGTCGATGGTGTAGGGCTCGACGCGCCAGCTGGCCAGGTTCAGGGTCTTGGGCACCTGCAGGCCGTCCACGTAGGCCGTGGGCGTGAAGCCGCGCAGCACCGAATACCAGTCCGAGCGGTTTTCCGAGCCGTAGCTGGAAAAGCCCGGAATGTAGCGCAGCGCCTGGTTGATGTCGGTCGCGCCGGTCATCTCCATCTGCTGCGCGGTGACCACGTTGATGGTCTGCGGGATCTCGTTGAGCGGCGTGTCGGTCTTGGTGCCGGTGCGGCTGCGGCGCGCGACCAGGCCCTCGACGGCTTCGCCGCGGCCGTCGCCATACACCGGCACGGCGGACAGCGTCGCGGTTTCGGCGGGCGCGGGCGCGATGACGGCGGGGTTGCCTTCGATGCGGGCCGCCAGGCCGGAACCGGCCAGCAGGCGGTCCAGCGCCTGCTGCGCGGTCAGCGAGCCCGAGACGGCGGGCGCCTTGAGGTCGCGCACCGCTTCCGGCAGGAAATAGACCTGCAGCCGGGTCTGCTGGCCGAATTGCAGCAGCGCCTTGTCCAGCGGCTGGGCCGCGATGCTGATCTTGACGGGCGCGGCGCCCTGCGCCTGGACGGCGTGCGGCGCGGCGGCGAATGCCAGCGCCATGGACAGGGCGAGTGCGTTGAGCGCGGCGGGAATGGGAGCGCCACGGCGCGGGGCGCGGGCGGAAAGGCGGGCGTCGGGTCTGGTCACGATTTACGTTCGTTCTGGGGCCATGCAGGCCGGCTGGCCGTCAGGGCGGGGGCTGGCGGCGGCAACTGCCGCCGTTATTAGGTATGAGCGGGCAGAACGAAAAACCCGGAATAATTCTCATATCAAATTAGAAACAAGATGTATCTTCGCCAACCAACCAACCAACCAACCAACCAGCCCGTCAGCGTGGATGCCCGGCGCTCGCTTGAGCGTCCATCCCCGATGCCGGCGTCGGGCGGACGGCGCGGCGCAGCCGCTCAGCGCGCCAGCAGGTCGGCGCCGCCGTCGGCGCGGGGCTGGACCCTCAGCGGCACCAGGGCCGGCAGGGCCTTGAGGAAGGCGCCGGTGTCGTCCACGTCGAAGACGCCGGAGATGCGCACGCGGGCCAGCGCGGGCGCGACCTGGATGGCTTGTGCGCGGTAGCGGTTGATTTCCCGGGCCACCTCGGCCAGCGGCGTGTCGTTGAACACCGCCTTGCCCTGGCGCCAGGCGGTCAGCGTGGCCACGTCCACCGGCTGGATGCGCACCGTCTCGCCGCCGCCGGCCATGCGCACGCCGTAGCCGGCCGGCAGCTTGACGCGCTGTCCGTTCCACCACGGGCCGGCAATGACCTCGACCGAGCCGGATTCCACCGCGACCGCCATCTGGCCGCCGTCGTGGCGGACGTTGAAACGCGTGCCGGTCACGCGCACGCGGCCGATCTCGGTGTCGACGATGAAGGGATGGGACGCGTCCGGCGACACCTCCAGCATGATCTCGCCGCCGGGGAGCAGGGTGACCCGCCGCTCGGAACGCGTGTAGCGCACCTCGGCCTGCGTGCCGGTATTCAAGGTGAGGACGGAGCCGTCCTCCAGGTCGACGCGGCGCCGCTCGCCGCGCGCCGTGGCGTAGCGCTGGCAGCGTCGAGGCGGGCCACCAGCCGGGCGAGGCCAGGCCCACGGCGGCGGCGGCGCAGGCGCTGGCGCCCAGGCCCCAGGCCAGCCGGCGGCGGCCCGGCGAGAAACGGCGCTCCGGTGCCGCCGGCCGCAGCAGCGGGCGCAGCTTGTGGTCGGGCACGGCCCGCGTCAGCGCCCAGGTGTCCAGCATTTCGCGGTAGGCGCGTTCATGCGCGGGATCGGCGCGGCGCCAGGCGTCGAACTCGATCCGCTCGGCGGCCGACATCAGGCCGCCGCTGTCGCGGGCGAACCAGTAGGCCGCCGCGTCCAGCGGATCGGCCGGCGGGCGGCGGGCGTCAGAGGTGTCCATGATGCGTGTCCGGGAACATGGGTGAAATCGCGGCGGTTCCGCGCGGGCGGGACGGCGGGTCGGCGTGGTCCTTCATGTCATTGGGAGAACGGGCGCAGCCGCGCATGCAGGTGCCGCATGGTGCGCGTCAGGTATTTTTCCACACTGCTGTTCGACAGGCCGAGCTGGGCCGCGATTTCCGCGACGCTGCGGCCTTCCAGGCGGTGCCAGGCGAACACGGCCGCGCAGGGCTGCGGCAGCTCGGCCAGCGCCTCCATCAGCGCGCGCGACAGCTGGGCGGTGCGCACGTTGGCCTCGGGATCCTCGTGGGCGGGATGCTCGTCCTCGGCCAGGTCGTGCAGCGGCACGGCGGCCTCGCGCTGCTGCCGGTGGTGGCGGCTGATCAGCCCGTGATGGATGCTGCGGTGCAGGTAGGCGCGGGGATTGCGGATGGCGGACACGTCGCCCTCCAGCATATTGGCGATGGCATCGTGCGCGGAGTCCTCGACAT
>NZ_JAGTJY010000159.1:0-14884 GCF_018195695.1 Achromobacter sp. Marseille-Q0513
GGGGAGGAAAAGGGGGCGCACGCGGGGAGGCCGCCCCCGCGCGCCGCCGGCTCCGGAGCCAGGGCGGGGCCCGAGGTGGAGCCGGCCCTTGGCCCCGCCGGCTTCCCGCGCCGGCCGGCCGAGCCGGTCGGCGGTCATGGGCGACAGCTCCGACATCTTCAGCACCGCGGTATTTCCCAGCGCCAGGCAGGGCGCCACCTTCCAGGTGGCCGTCATCAGCGGCACGTTCCAGGGCGAGATCAGCCCGCACACGCCTACCGGCTGCAGCAGCGTGTAGTTGAGCATGGCCGAATCGACCGGGAAGGTCTGGCCGTTGATGCGCGTGGCGACTTCGGAAAAGAAATAGAAGTTCTCGCTGGCGCGCGGGATCAGCTGCTTCGAGGTCTGGTGGATGGGCAGGCCGGTGTCGTCGGTCTCCAGCTCGGCCAGCTCGGGCACGTGGCGCTCGATCAGGTCGCCCAGGCGGCGCATGATGCGGGCGCGCTCCTTGGCCGGCAGGCCGGCCCACTTGGGGAAGGCTTCCTTGGCGGCGGCCACGGCCAGGGCGACTTCGCGTTCGCCGCCCAGGGCGATTTCGGCCAGCACCTCGCCGGTGGCGGGATTGATGTTTTCCAGCACGGACGGGCTTTCGACGGGCTTGCCGTCGATCAGGTGAGGGATCATCACTGCGTTCTCTTGTTCGGGAGGAATGAGGAGAGGGATCGGCAAGCTCAGGCGCCGCGCGCGGCGATGGCGTCGATCTCGATCTTCAGGCCGGGCCGGCCCAGGTGGGAGATGCCGACCGTCGTGCGGCTGGGCGGACGGTCGGGGAAGAACTCGCGGAACACCGCGTTCATGGCGGCGAACTCGCCGATCATGTCGGTCATGTGCACGGTCATCTGCAACACGCCATCGGCCTCGCAGCCGGACGCGGCCAGCAGGTCCAGCACGTTCTGCAGCGCCTGGCGCGTCTGCGCCTCGATGCCGGGCTCGAATTCGCGGGTGCCGGGCAGGAACCCGACCTGGCCCGAGACGAACACCAGGTCGCGCCAGAGCACGGCGGGCGAGTGAGGCAGGCCGGCATCGCGGCCGATGAGCTGTTTTTCCATGGCGGCTTCCCCGGGACGCGCGTCAGCCGGCCGAGCCGAGCACGGCCACGACTTCGATCTCGACCTTCAGGCCGGGCCGCGCCAGGTGCGCCACGCCCACGGTGGAGCGAGCCGGCGGCTGGTCGGGGAAGACGCGCTTGAACACCGCATTCATGGCCTGGAAGTCGGCGTCCATGTCGGTCATGAAGATGGTGGCCTTGGCCACGTCGGCCATGCGGCCGCCGGCGGCCTCGATTACTGACTGGATGTTGCGGAAGGCCAGCTCGGTCTGCTCGGTGATGTCGTCCGAGAAGGCGCGCGTGACGGGATCGGAGCCGGTATGGCCCGAGACGAACAGCAGTTGGTCGACCTGGATGGCGGGCGAGTACGGCCGGTGCGGCAGCAGGCCGGTGGGCGGGACGATGACGTGTCGGTTCATGGCGGGAATCCTGCGTGCGGGGCGGGTCAGTCGATATAGGTGGGGATGGCGCGGGTGATCGGGTCGGACACCGGCTGCGGGCTGCCGTCGGCCAGCGCGGCCACGGTCATGGATTCCTCGTACCAGCGGCGCGGCGGCGGCGGACCCCACAGGCTCTGGCGGCGCGGGTTGTCCAGTTCCCAGCGCTTGGGCGCCTGGTCGCGGTCCACGGTCAGGTAGTCGCCGGTGTAGAGCTCGAAGCGGTTGCCATCGGGATCGCGCACATAGACGAACAGCGCGTTGGAAATGCCGTGGCGGGCCGGGCCGCGCTCGATGTTGTCGGCGTAGCCGGCGGCGGCCAGCGCGTCGCAGGCGCGGATCACGCCCATGGGCTCCATCAGCGAGAAGCCGGCGTGGTGCACGCTCGGGCCCTTGCCCGTCATCACGGCGATGTCGTGGATGGTGGCCTTGCGGTACAGCCAGCTGGCCCACACGCGTTCTTCGGGCGGGGCCGAGGCGGTGAATTCGGAGCAGTAGAAGCCCAGCTCACGCGTGTACCAGTCGAAGCCCGCCTGCGCGTCGGGCATCAGCACGTTCAGGTGATCAAGCCGGGTGGGGCAGCCGTGGCGGTGCAGATGGTATTGCTGCAGCAGCCAGGGCGCCTGTTCCATGTGCGCGTAGTACTCGACCTGGAAACCGAACGGGTCCTGCACGCGCAGCGCGCGGCCCTGGCCGCGTTCCTCGCCGGCCGCCAGCCAGCGCATGGGCAGGCCCAGGCCGGCGAACTTGTGCGCCAGGCGGTCCAGGTCTTCCTCGCAGGAAACGCGGAAGCTGAAATGGCCGATGCCGGGAGAGGGCGAGCGCGTCAGCACCACGCTGTGATGCTCGCGGTCCTCGATGGCGCGCAGGTAGACGTGGTCGGCGTCGGACTCGGTCTCGAACAGGCCCACCACGTCCACGTAGAAGTCGCGGGCGCGGGCCAGGTCCGAGACCAGGTACTCGATATGGCCCAGCCGCAGGATGTTGAAGTCGGGCTTGCCCGGCGTGTAGTCGATCATTTCCTGTCTCCGTCCGGGGCGCGCGTCGCGGCCCGATTCATGTTGATGACATTCTGTGCGCCGGGGCCGCGCGGCGTCTGTATCGCGGGATACATGCGGGGCATGGCTCACTCCTGTTCCGGCGCGATGCGCACGGGAAAGCGCGTTTCCATCCAGCGGCCCATCGCCAGCAGGCGGTCCTCGCGGTACTTGGGCGCGACCCATTGCACGCCGGCCGGCAGCGCGGCGCCTTGCGCCCAGACCGGATAGGACAGGGCCGGGACCTGCGCGCTGTTGAACGCGGGCGTGTAGGGATTCCAGGACATCCAGTCGGCGCCCGGCTGGTCCTGCGGCACGTCGCGTCCGGCCTCGAAGGCGCATAGCGGCACGGTGGGCAGCAGCAGCAGGTCGACCCGCGCGTGCAGCGCGGCCAGCTCGTTGGCGTAGCGGTCGCGCTGCTGGCAGATCGCGTGATAGCGCGAGATCGGCCAGTCGTCCACGCCTTGCACGAAGGCCAGCAGCCCGGGATCGAGCCGGCCATGCAGCTCGGGCGCGATGGCGCGCACGGCGGCCGCGCAGCCCAGCCGGTACAGGTCCTGGCCGACCTGCGAGGCGGCCTCGATGTCGTAGTCGACTTCGGTCACGTCGAAACCGTCGGCGCGCAGCGCGGCCAGCGTTTCGTCCAGGGCGGCGCGCACCGGCGCGGCGCTGCGCGGGCCCCAGCGCCGGGGCGACAGCAGGCCGATGCGGGGGCGGGCCGCCGGGGCGTCGGCGCCGCCGTCCTCGCCCAGGTTGGAGGTCCAGTCCAGCGGCGAGGCACCGCGCGCGGCCAGGTAGGCTTCCTGCAGTTCGTCCATGCCGGCGGCGATGGGGCCGGTGTGCACGATGTTCGCGAAGGCGCTGGGCAGCGGCGACAGGGGGATGCGCCCGTGCGTGGGCTTCAGGCCGATGGTGCCGGTGAAGGCGGCCGGAATGCGGATCGAGCCGCCGGCGTCGCTGCCCATGGACAGGCGCACGACGCCGGCGGCCACGGCCGCCGCGCAGCCGCCGCTGCTGCCGCCGGGCGTGAGCGACGGGTTCCACGGATTGCGGGTGATGCCGAAGGCCGGGCTGTCGGTGATACCTTTCCAGTTGAATTCCGGCGCGCGCGTCTTGCCCAGCAGCACGGCGCCGGCATCGGCCAGACGCTGCACGAACACGGTATGGGCCGCCGCCGGCTCGGCCGACGTGAGCGCCGAGCCGCGCCGCGTGGGCCAGCCGCGCACGGCGGCGAATTCCTTGATGGCCACCGGCATGCCGTCCAGCGGACTCAGCGCGGCGCCCTGGCGCCAGCGTTCCTCGGATTCCCGCGCGCCGGCCAGCGCGCCGGCGCGGTCCAGCAGCGCGAAGGCGTTGATGATCGGCTCGGCGCGTTCGGCATGCTCCAGCGCGCTGCGGGCCACGTCCACGGGCGAGACCTCGCCCAGGCGGTACAGTTCGCGCAGGCGTGGCCAAGGGGTTTGATGCAACATGATCAGTCTCCGGGTTCGGAATTGCCTCAGGCGGCGCAGGCGCCGAGATAGCTGGCCAGCAGGTCGGGGTCCTGCGCCAGTTCGGCGCCGCTGCCTTGCTTGACGATGCGGCCCAGCTCGATCAGGTAGGCCAGGTCGGCGCTCTTGAGCGCGATGCGCGCGTTCTGCTCGACCAGGATCACGGTCAGGCCCTCGCGCCGGCGCAGGTCCACCACCACGTCCATGATCTGCTGCACGATCAGCGGCGCCAGGCCGATGGATGGCTCGTCCAGCAGCAGCACGCGCGGATGGGCGATCAGGGCGCGGCCGATGGCGACCATCTGCTGCTCGCCGCCGGACAGGGTGCCGGCCAGCTGCTCGCGGCGCTGCGCCAGCACCGGGAACAGCGCGTAGACGCGTTCCAGCTCGCGCGCGAAATCGGTGCGGCGGCGGAAGGCGTAGGCGCCCAGGCGCAGGTTGTCCTCGACCTTCATCGAGGCGAACAGCGAGCGCTTCTCCGGCACCAGGCACATGCCGCGCCGCACGCGCTCTTCGACCGGCGTGTTGCCCAGGGCCTGGCCCTGCAGCAGCACCTGGCCGGCGCGCGCGGGCAGGGCGCCCATCAGCGCCTTGAGCAGGGTGGTCTTGCCGGCGCCGTTGGCGCCGATCAGCGACACCAGCGTGCCCTGCGGCACGTCGAAACTGACGCCGTGCAGCGCATCCACCTGGCCGTAGCTGACCGCCAGGTCCTTCACTTCGATCGCGTTCATGCCTCGGCTCCGAGATAGGCGGCCACCACGGCCGGGTTGCGCTGCACCTCCTGGCGTTCGCCCTGCGCCAGCAGCGCGCCGTAGTTCAGGACGAACAGGTAGTCCACGCAGCCCATGACCAGCTCCATGTCGTGCTCGACCAGCAGCACGGCCATGCCTTGTTCATCGCGCAGCTTGCGCATCAGCTGCACCAGCACGGCCTTTTCCGGGCCGCGCAGGCCCGCCGCCGGCTCGTCCAGCAGCAGCACGCCGGGCCGTGCCATCAGGGCGCGCGCCACCTCGACCAGCCGCTGGCTGCCCAGCGTCAGGCTGGCGGCCGGACGCAGCGCCTCGTCGGCCAGGCCGACCAGCTCCAGCGCGGCCCGCGCCTCGCGCGCCAGGCGCCGTTCCTCGGCACGGTCCAGGCCCAGCGCGGCCGACAGCAGCCCGGCCTTGCCCTGGATGTGGCCGCCGATCAGCACGTTGTCCAGCACCGTCAGTTCCGGCACCAGCTGCACATGCTGGAAGCTGCGCGCCACGCCGCGCCGCACCACCTCGTGCGCGCGCGCCGGCAGCGCGGCGCCGTCCAGCGAGACCTGTCCGCCGCTGGCCGGCAGCACCGCGGTCATCACGTTGAACAGGGTGGACTTGCCGGCGCCGTTCGGACCGATCAGACCGGTGATGCGTCCGGGCGGAATGTCCAGCGTCACGTCCTTGAGCGCCTGCAGCCCGCCGAAGCGCTTGTGCACGGCGTCCACGCTCAGGCGTTGGCCAGCCGTGACCGGGCGCGGCGCGGGGTCGGCCTCGCCGGCGGCGGCAGGCCGCGCCGGCGGTTTCAGCCGCACCCAGGTCAGCAGCCCGTTGGGCCAGCGCAGCAGCGCCACGATCAGGATCAGGCCGAACAGCATGGTCTCCATCTGGCCGGGAATGCCCAGCAGATTGGCGATCAGGTACTGCGCGCCCAGCTCGATGGCGGTATAGGCCAGCACGCCCAGCAGCGGGCCCAGCGGATGCAGGCAGCCGCCCAGCACGACCATGATGAGCAGGTTGAACGAGACGCCGATGGAGAACGAGGTCGGGCTCAGGAAGCTCATGTAGAAGGCGTACAGCCCGCCCGCCAGCGCCGCCAGCGCGGCCGACAGCACGAAGATGCGGATCTTGGCGGCGGCCACGTCCACGCCGAAGGCCGCCGCCATGGTCGGGCTGGACTTGATGGCGCGCGCGGCCCGACCCATGCGGCCGCGATAGATCCGGCAGTAGGCGATGTAGGCCAGCCCCACGGCGACCCAGGCCAGCGCGCCCATGGCGCGGGTGCCGAACTCCATGCCCAGCACGCGCAGCGGCGGGATGTTGGACAGGCCGGAGGCGCCGCCGGTGACCTCGATGGCCGCCACGAAGCAGACGTAGGCGGCGATGCCCCAGGCCAGCGTGGCCAGCGGCAGGTAGTGGCCGCGCAGGCGCAGCGTGAGCCGGCCTATCACGTAGGCCAGCGCCGCGCAGGCGGCCACGGCCAGCACGATGGCCAGCAGCGGCGGCACGCCATAGTCGCGCGCCAGGATGGCCGAGGCATAGGCGCCGCCGCCCAGGAAGGCGGCGTGGCCCAGCGACAGCTGGCCGGCGGCCAGCAGGAAGGCCAGGCCCAGGCAGACCAGGGCATTGGTGCCGGCCAGCGTCATCAGGCCTACGTAGTAGGTCGGCAGCAGCACGATCAGCGCGGCGACTGCGAGGGCCGCGCCGGGAAGTAGCAGTTTTTCGGGTTTCATCGGCGGGAGCGCTTGCGCGTGTTCAATGTTCGTCCAGGTCGGCGCCGGCGCGGCTGTTGCGCCAGAGCAGGATGGGGATCACCATCGCGAACACCAGCGCGTCGCGGTAGGAACTGCTGAGGAAAGAGGCGAAGGACTCCAGCACGCCGACGATGAACACGCCGGCCACCGACAGCGGGTAGTTCACCAGCCCGCCCATCGCCGCGCCCACGAAGCCCTTGAGCCCGACGACGAAGCCCATCTCGTAGTGCGCCGTCACCAGCGGGGCCAGCAGCATGCCGCTGGCGCCGGACAGGGCGGCCGCCAGGAAATAGCTGAGCCGGCCCGCCATCACCACGGGGATGCCGCAGTACTGCGCGCCTTCCCGGTTGACCGAGGCCGCGCGCAGCGCCTTGCCGGTCAGGGTGCAGCGGAAGAACAGGTACAGCGCCAGCGCGGCCGCCAGCGAGAAGGCCATGATGAACAGCGATTGCGCCGCGATGTCGACGCCGGCCAGTTCCAGGCGCGCCTCGCTGATGGGCGGCACGGCGCGCGGGTCGGCGCCCCACAGCAGCAGCGCGAGCGGATGCATGATCATGGACACGCCCACGCCGATGATCACCAGCACGACCGTCGAATTGGCGGGGGTGGGTTCGACCGTCAGTCGGTAGACGATGGGGCCGAGCGCGGCCACCAGCGCCAGCGAGGCCAGCATCTGCAGCAGCGGCGAGGGCACGCGCCAGGCCCGCGCCGTCAGCGCGGCCAGCGCCGCGCCCGCCGCCAGGTAGGATGCCAGCGGGCGCAACAGCGAGCGGCCGTTGGCCCGCGCCCGCAGCAGGTCCAGCAGCAGGCAGGCGGCGCCGCCCGCCGCCACCACGTAGACCACGGGCGCCAGCGTGCCTTCGACGAAGCTGGCCAGCGTCAGCGCGCCGAAGGTCACGTACTCGCCTTGCGCGATGTTGACCACGCGCGTGGTGGTGTAGACCAGCACCAGGCTCAGGCCGACCAGCGTGTACACCGCGCCGTTGGTCAGGCCGTCCGTCGCCAGGAACAGGGTAGTGGTGAGATCCATCCTTACTCACCCAGCAGTTCGAACTTGCCGTCCTTGACCGTCACCAGGAAGGTGCTGCGCCGGTCCAGGCCCAGGTGGTCGGTCGGGCTGTAGCTGAACAGGCCGTTGACGCCGCGGTACTCGCGCGTTGCCTCGATGGCGTCGCGCAGCGCCAGCCGGGCCTGCGTCAGGTCGCCGGCCTTGCCGGCGGCAACCACCTGGCGATAGGCCAGCAGCGGGATCTGCACCGTGTCGTAGGCCTGGGCCGCGAACATGTCGGTCTTGCCGGCGCCGTACTTGCCGTCATAGGCCTGCACGAACGCGGCGATGCCGGGCTTGAGCGGATGGTCGTCGGGCAGCTGGCGATACACGGGCAGGGCCGAGGTGCCGACCAGCGCGCCTTCGACCGCCTTCTTGCCGACGGCCATGAAGGCCGGCGTGGCCGAGCCGGCGCCATGCAGCACCGGGCCCTTGTAGCCGACGCGGCGCAGCGTTTCGGTGGCCAGCGCGGACGAGGGCGGGATGGCGTGGAAATAGACGGCGTCGGGTTTCTTCTGCGCCACGCGCAGCGCCTGCGGCGTGAAGTTGGTGTCGCCGCGCGAGAAACGCTCGGCGGCGACGATCTCCAGGCCCTTGCGCGTGGCGATCTGCTTGAACTCGACCCAGCCGCCTTCGCCGTAGGAGTCCTCGAGGCCCATGAAGGCCACCTGCTTCCAGCCCTGCTTGACCATGTAGTCGACGGTGTGGTCGATCATCAGGCGGTCGGTCAGCGGCGTCTTGAAAGTGAACCGATGGGCGTCGGCCGGCTCGATGACCGAGGCCGCCGCGGCCAGCGACAGGTTGGGCACGCGCTCTTCCTCGATCACCTTGTTCACCGCCAGCGAGGCCGGCGTGGTGGTGCAGCAGATGACCAGGTGGACGCGGTCCTCCTGGATCAGCTTGCGCGTCGCGTTGACGGCGCGCGCCGGGTCGGAGCCGTCGTCGTACTTGATGAAGCTGACGCGGAACGGCAGGCTGGCGTCGGCGGCGGTGCGCTCTTCCATCAGGTTGATGGCGGCCACCGCGCCGGTGGCGATGGCCGAGGCGCCGCCCGTGACCGAGCTGACCACGCCGATCCGCAGTTCGGGCCGGTCGTCGGCCTGCGCGGCCGTGGCCAGGAACAGGCCCGCGCACGCGAGGCCGGCCAGCAAGGGTTTGAATCTGCTCATCTATAGCTCCCGTAGAGGACAAGACAGGACGCCGGCGCATGCGCGGGCCTGGTTGAGAGCTAGTCTGGCAGGGGCGGGCGGGGCGCGGATGTATCCTGCGATACAAACCGCGGCCGTGGGGAGTTGGGGTTTTCCTGGGCTGCGCGCCTAGCGCGCGGGCGTCTTCAGCGCCTGGTCCAGGCGCGCGAACAGGTCCTGGTAGGCGGCGGCGTCGGTGACGACGCGGCTCTTGGCGTCGCCATTGCTGTCCCAGATCGTGCTGTTCAGGCCGATCCAGACGCGCGCCTGGGCGCCGTCGCGGCGGATGACGAGCTGGGCGTAGGTGCTCTGGTGGTCCGGCTTGGCGCCGTAGGCCAGGCCCTGCGACTTGAGCAGGCCGCGCAGCGCCTCGCGGCTGCGGCCGACCAGCTTCTGGTGGCGTTCGCCGGTGACGATGTCGGTGGCGGCGTCGCCGGCCACCTGTTCATAGCCGGCGGCCTGCAAGGCCGCCGCGCACGCATCGCGCAGTTGCGCGGTGTCGGACGCGGGATAGGCGCGCACGCGCACCTGGTCGACGGCGGCGCGCTCGGCCGGCGTCAGTTCGATCGTGGTCTGCTTGGAGCTGTAGCGCAGCATGCTGCCGCCCGCGCCGGTGACGCGTTCCGGCGGCTTGGCCGGCTTGGGCGTGCTGGAGCAGGCGCCCAGCAGCGCAATGCAGGCGAGCGGCAGGAGCCGGGAACAGCGGGAGCGCGGCAGGACGGCCATGGAGTCGGAACGCTTGCAACGAGGCGCCAGCGGGTGGCGGGATCAGGCGAAACCGGCCGATCTTAGCACCGGCCGGCGTCGACGGCGGACTCAATGCCGGCGGTCGGGTTCGCCCCCGTCCTCCCAGCCGCCGCCCAGCGCCAGGAACACCGCGATCTGGTCGCTGCTGAGTTCGGCCTGGGCCGCCGCCAGCGCGCTTTCATTGGCGGCCAGCGTGCGTTCGGCGTCCAGCACCGTCAGGTAGTCGGTCTTGCCGTACTGGAACAGCTGGCGCGCCTGGCTGGCGGCCTGGGCGCTCTGCTCGCGCGCGGCGCGCAGCGCGCTTTCGCGGTCGAGCTGGCGCGCGTAGACGGTCAGCGCGCTTTCGGTTTCGCGCAGCGCGTTGAGCACGGCGGCGTCGAAGCGGGCGGCGGCGGCCTTGGTGCCGGCCTCGGCCTGGGCGATGCGGGCCTGGGCGGCGCCGGTGTTGGGGATGGTCCAGGAGATCAGCGGTCCGATGCTCCAGCTGAAGGTGCCGCGATCGCCAAACATGGCGGCGGGTCCGCCGGACGCGCCGGACAGGCCCAGCGAGATCTTGGGGTACAGGTCGGCCGTGGCCACGCCGATGCGGGCGGTGGCGGCGGCCAGGCTGCGTTCGGTCTGGCGGATGTCTGGACGGCGGCGCAGCAGCGCGGCGCCGTCGCCCACCGGAATGGTCTGGGTCAGGCGCGGCGCCGTGGCGCATTGCAGCAGGCTGGCGGGGATTTGCGCCGGCGTGCGGCCGGTCAGCGCCGCCAGCCGGTACAGCGCGGTGCGCTGCTGGGCCTGGAACGGCGGCAGGTTGGCCTGCAGCTGTTGCAGCTGGCTGCGGGCGCGGGTCACGTCCAGCGCGGTGCCGCGTCCGGCGCGTTGCAGGCGCTCGACGGCGTCCAGCGAGGATTTCTGCACCTCGACCGAATGCTGCGCGGACGCCAGCTGCATGCCGGCGGCGCACATGTTGGCATAGGCGCGGGCGGTCTCGGCGGCCACGGTGACGCGGGTCGCGTCATAGGCGGCGCGGGCGGCCTGTTCATCGCCGCGAGCGGCTTCCACCGCGCGGCGGATCTGGCCGAACAGGTCCAACTGGTACGACACGCTGGCGCCGGCCGAGTAGGACCAGCGGCTGGGAGGGTCGACGCCCGGCTGCAGCTCCTGCAGGCCGGAGACGTGGCCGAAGGTGGGCGAGGCGTTGACGCCGACGCTGGGCTGCTGCTGGGCCTGGGCTTCGCGGGTGGCGGCTTGCGCGCGTTCCAGGTTGGCGGCGGCCACGCGCAGGTCGGTATTGGCGGCCAGCGCCTGTTCCACCAGTCCGTCCAGCGCCGGGTCGTCGTACAGCCGCCACCAGCGTCCGGGCGGCGCGTCCTGCCGGTAGGCCGCCTCATGCGACTCCAGGAAGGGCGCCTGCGCGTCCGGTCGCTGGACGGCGGCGTCGGCGGGCGTCCGGTAGTCCGGACCCACGGCGGCGCAGCCCGCCAGCGCGGCGGTCAGCATCAGCGGAAGGAAATGGCGGGTATTCATGACGGTTGCGGCAAGACGTGTGGAGACGGAGGACGGGTGAGCGGGGATCAATCAGGAGTGGCGCGGCGCGCCGTCCTCCCGCGCCGTCTCCGGCGGGTTGACGGACACGGTGGCGGTCTGGCCGGCCACCAGGCGCACGCCCTCGGGCACCTGGTCGATCTTGACGCGCACCGGGATGCGCTGCGCCAGCCGCACCCAGTTGAAGGTGGGGTTGACGTTGGGCAGCAGGTTGGCGCCGGTGCTGCGGTCGCGGTCGGCGATGCCCAGCGCGATGCTTTCCACATGGCCGTGGATGCGGCGGTCGTCGCCCATCAAGGTCACGGTCACGGGATCGCCTTCGTGGATGCGGGGCAGCTTGGTTTCTTCGAAATAGCCTTCGATATAGAACGAGCCGGAATCGACCAGCGCCATCACGCCACGGCCGGCGGTGGCGTAGGCGCCGGCGCGCAGGTCCAGGTTGGTGACGCGGCCGTCGGTGGCGGCCAGCACGCGGCTGCGCTCCAGGTTCAGGCGCGCGCTGTTCAGCTGCACCTCGGCCTGGGCCAGCGCGGCCTCGGTCTGCTGCAGCTTGGTCTGGCTCTGCTCCAGGGCTTCCGCCGCGACCAGCTGGCCCAGCGCGCGGTTGCGCTTGGCATCGCGCAGCGCCTGTTCGCGCGCCACCTGCTGTGAGCGCACCGAGGCCTGGGCCTGGTCGTAGGCGAGCTGGAAGCGGGCGCGGTCGATTTCGAACAGCACGTCGCCAGCCTTCACGTCCTGGTTGTCGTGCACCGGCACGTCGGTGACCAGGCCGGACACATCCGGCGCGACCTGCACCACATAGGCCTTGACGCGGCCGTCGCGGGTCCAGGGTTCGATTTCGTAATGCACCCAGAGCTGCCAGCCGGCCGCGACGGCGGCGGCCACGACGGCGGCCGTCAGCGCGAACTTGCCGATGGCGGCGGGGCGCAGGGCATTGGGGATCTTCATGCGAGTCTCTGGAAAATATAGGGAGATATCAGGGTGACGCCGTAAAGCAGCACCACGAACAGCGCCAGGTCGAACAGCGCCGGGTGCCACACCAGCCGGTACAGGCCGGCCCGGGCCAGCAGCCGGCGCAGGGCCCAGGCCACGCCCAGCGTGACCACGCCCAGCACCAGCAGCCAGGGAAAGTAAATGCCGTAAAGATTGAATTCGCCGATCATGATGCGTGGCCCTCCATGTGGGGATGGGCGGGTTGGTATTCGGGCGCGTCGGGGAAGAAGGCGCGGCGGATGCCCACCAGCGCCACCACCGCGCGGTCGCGCGCGGCCGGGCCGGCGGGCGCGCCCGCCACGCCGGCCAGCGCGCGGTCGATCTGCGCCAGGAACTCCGGCGTCTTCTGGCCACCGCGCCAGGACGATCGATCGCGGAAGTAGCGCGCCAGTCCGTCGAGCACGGGGCGCAGCACCGGTTCGGCCATGGGCAGGTGGCGGCGCGCGCGCTGCAGTTCGGTGATGTCGCGGCCCACGCGCAGGTCCTTGAGCGCGTCGGCGGCCATCACGTCGTCGGGGCGCTTGGCCAGCGCCAGGCGCGGCTGCAGCAGGCCGATGCGGTCCAGCATGCGTGCCGCGTAGCCGTGGCGGGCCTGGGTGCGCGGCGAGGCCGCCAGCGCCGCCAGGTCGCGCCAGTTGGCGGCCTGGATGCGGCGCGCGCTCCAGTCGGCGCTGACGGTGCGGAAGATGGCGGCGATCACGGCCGCCAGGCCCACGCCCATGATCTGCGCGACCTGGGTGTCGATGAACGAGACCAGGTCGGCGGTGTTGGTGTCGTGCAGCGCCATGGTGCCGACGAAGCCAAACAGTACCGCCATGGCCTTGCCGGCGGTGGCCGGGCGGGCGATGAACACGCCGATCACGAAGGCGGTGGGCAGCATAGCCAGCGCCAGCATCTCGAAGGAATGGATGGCGGGCATGATGCCCAGCAGGTACAGCGCCGAAAGCGGGATCGAATACACCGTGTAGGTCAGGAATTGCATGATGCCCGGCACGGGATTGTCCTGCGAGGCGAAGAAGCAGCTGAAGATGGCGGCCATGAGCGCGGCGGTGGCGCCGTTGCTCCAGGCCGTGCCGATCCAGAACGCGCAGCAGGCGGTGATGGCCAGGCCGGCGGCGGCGGCCGACAGCAGCGCCATGCCGTGGTCGCGGTGCAGCGGGCGGCGCTGCGCGTCCAGGTGGCGCGGCGCGCGGCGCGCGGCGCCGTCCAGCCCGGCGCGGATCTCGCTCCGCAGCGTCAGGCATTCGTCGTAGCCGTCGACCAGCTCGCGCAGCCGCGTCATCAGGCTGGCCAGCAGCGCGTCGCGCCAGTTGGAGCGGCTGTCGATGGACGGCGTGAGGCGGACGGCGGCCGCGCGCAGCCGCAGCGCGGTGGCGTGGGTGGCGCGCGGACCGGCGTCGATCCATTTGGAAATGCTGGCCAGCAGGCGCGCGACGTTCTCGGGTAGCGGCTGGCCGTCGGCCTGCAGGGCGCGCATGCGGTCCTCGACGGCCGAGACGATGGGCGTCAGCGCCGCGACGCGGTCCTGCATGGCGCGCACCGCGCCGGCGGTCCAGCGCAGGTTGCTGGTGTCGAACGGCACGTGAGTCGACAGCAGGCGCAGCTGGGTGATGTCGTTGGCCAGGGTGCGGCGGTCCTTGTCGGACTTGCCGGCGTCGCCGCCGCCGAGGATGTCGTGCATCCACAGCCGGGCGTCGCGCACGGCCTTGTCCAGCAGCAGCGTCAGCGCCGGCGCCAGGCCGCGCGGCAGCACCACGCTGTGGACCAGCGTGGCGCAGACGATGCCCAGCGCGATTTCCTCGACGCGGGCCAGCGCGGTGTCGAACACCAGCGTGGGCTCGGTGACGGACGGGAAGCCGATCATGGCGGCGGTGTAGCCGGCCAGCATGAACAGATAGGAGCGCGGCGTGCGGTCCAGCACCGACATGTACAGGCAGGCGCCGACCCACAAGGCCATGGCGGCGGTCATCACCACCGGCGAGTTGGACAGGCGCGGCACCATGTACACCGTCATGGCCGAGCCGACGAAGGTGCCGATCAGCCGGTACAGCGCCTTGGAGCGCACGGCGCCGGACCAGGGCTGCGACACGATGTAGGCCGTGGTCATGGCCCAGAACGGACGCGGCAGGCCCATGCTGTACGACAGATAGAGCGCCAGCATCGCGCCCGCGTAGCTCTTGAGCGAGAACACGGTTTCGCGGACATTGGGCAGTGCCGGCAGCTTCATGGCCGGTAGTCCTCCTGCGCGCCGGCGGCGCTGCGGCCCAGCGCGGCCTTGAGCGCCTCGGACACGCGCAGGCAGGCTTGCAGGTCGTCTTCGCTGATGCCGTCGAACAGGCGCCGACGCAGCGCGACCAGCACGTCCTCGACCTGGGCGCGCAGCGCCTGGCCGGCCTCGGTCAGGTGCAGGGTCTTGGCGCGGCGGTCATGCGGGTCTTCGCGCCGTTCCATCAGGCCGGCGGCGACCAGCTGGTCCAGCACGCGCACCAGGGAGGGGCCTTCCACGCCCAGCGCTTCGGCCAGCGCGCCCTGGCGCACGCCGTCGCCCAGGCGGCCGGCGAGGATGACCGGCCAGGCGGTGGCCTGGGACAGGCCGTAGTCGGCCAGCGCCTTGTCGGCGGCGCCGCGATAGGCGCGCGACAGCACCATAAGATTTGCGGTGGTGGCCATGAGCAGGGAGTCGGAAGGCGTGTTCATGAATTAGATTGTATCCTATCTATTAGCTTACTAATAAATGAAAATGAACGATATCTCCATGAATTTTTTCAATCGGGACGATCGGAGGCGGGCTTTCCATGGATGGAAAGCCGGGAGGCGGGAGGGGGAAGGAG
>NZ_JAGTJY010000015.1:0-59906 GCF_018195695.1 Achromobacter sp. Marseille-Q0513
ACCCAGGACGCCTCCCAACAAGAAGACGGCCAGCAGGAGAGCTTCATCTCCCACCTGGTCGAGCTGCGCTCCCGCCTGCTGCGCGCCGCCGCCGCGATCGTGGGCGTGTTCATCGTGCTGTTCATCTATCCCGGCGCCTCGCCGATCTATGACGCGCTGGCCCAGCCCATGCTGGCCTCGCTGCCGCAGGGCACGCGCATGATCGCCACCGGCGTCATCACGCCCTTCATGGTGCCGGTCAAGGTCACCATGATGGCGGCCTTCATCATCTCGCTGCCGGTGGTGCTGTACCAGGCCTGGGCCTTCGTCGCGCCCGGCCTGTACCGCCATGAAAAGCGGCTGGCGCTGCCGCTGATCGTCTCCAGCACGGTGCTGTTCCTGGCCGGCATGGCGTTCTGCTATTTCGTGGTGTTCCGCACGGTCTTCCACTTCATCGCCACCTTCGCGCCGCAGTCGATCACGCCGGCGCCGGACATCGAGGCCTACCTGAGCTTCGTCATGACCATGTTCCTGGCCTTCGGCATCACCTTCGAGGTGCCCGTGGCCGTGGTGCTGCTGGTCAAGATGGGCGTGGTCGAGCTGTCCAAGCTCAAGGCCGCGCGCGGCTACGTGGTGGTGGGCGCCTTTATCATCGCGGCGGTGGTCACGCCGCCCGACGTGGTCAGCCAGTTTATGCTGGCCGTGCCGCTGTGCCTGCTGTACGAGGTCGGCCTGATCTGCGCACGCATGGTCTCGCCCAGGCGCGCCGCCGAGGACGATCCGGCATCGGATTCCCTCACCGAGCGCCACTGAAGTAAGACCGTTTCACCTTGCGGGGACATGACTGCAATCCTACATTGCACTCATGTCCCTAGCCCAACGCCTGAGCGCCCTGATGCGGTGGCGCGGCATCAAAAGCCAAAACCAGCTGGCCCGCATTTCCGGCGTGCCGCAGTCCTGCATCCATCGCATCCTCAATCGCGGAGACCACTACTGGCCCGACCGCCGCACGGTGCTGCGCCTGGCCAAGGCGCTGGACACCAGCGCCGTCTGGCTGACCGACGGCGTGGCCCCCGCCTCCGGACCCGGTGATCGCGCGGCCCCGCCGCATGTGCTGCAAGACGCCGCCCAGCCGGGCGACGGCTATTGCACCGAAATCTGCGCGCTGTTGCGCAGCCGCCCCGACGCCACCAAGAAACAGGTGCTGACCGTGGTCCGCATCCTGCTCGACGGCCGGCCCGCGAGCTAGACGCTTCGGCGCGTCAGGCGCAGCCGCGGCAATCCCTAGCGCGGCCGGCCCGGCCGCGTGCCCACCACGACGTCCAGCTCGCTGATCTTGCCCCCGCGCAGCAGGCCCAGCCGGGCGCGCTCGCCGGTCGGCAGCTGCGCGATCTCGGCCAGCAGGCCATTGGTGCTGATCATGGGCTTGCCGTTCACCGACTGCACGATATCGCCCACGCGCAGGCCGGCGCGAGCCGCCGGGCCGTCGCGCAGCACGCCGGCGATGATCACGCCGCCGGCGTCGCGCTCCAGCTGGAACGCGCGCGCCAGCTCGGGCGTGATGTCCTGCGGCTCGATGCCCAGCCAGCCGCGCTTGACCTTGCCGGTCTTGACGATCTCGTCCATGACCCTGCGCGCGATGTCGATGGGCGTGGCGAAGCCGATGCCCATCGAGCCGCCGGACTCCGAATAGATCGCGGTGTTGATGCCGACCAGACTGCCCTGGGCGTCGACCAGCGCGCCGCCCGAATTGCCGGGGTTGATCGCCGCATCGGTCTGGATGAAATGCTCGTAGGTGTTCAGGCCCAGCCCGTTGCGGCCCAGCGCCGACACGATGCCTTGCGTCGTGGTCTGGCCCACGCCGAACGGATTGCCGATCGCCAGCACCACGTCGCCCACGCGCAGCCCCTTGTCGGGTGCCAGCACGGCGGTGGGCAGGTTGCGCAGGCTGCCCAGCTTGAGCACCGCCAGGTCCGTGTCCGGATCGGCGCCCACCACCTTGGCGCTATCCTTGCGGCCATCGGCCAGCGCCACCTCGATGGCCTCGGCCGCCTGCACCACGTGATAATTTGTCAGCACGAAGCCGTCCTGGCTCACGATCACGCCCGAGCCCAGGCTGGTGGTGGCCTGCTGGCGGCTGGCGCCAGGCATGTTGCCGAACAGCTGGCGCAGGATGGGATCGTCCGGCAGGGGAATCAGCGGCACGTTCACGAGCTTGGTCGTGTAGACGTTGACCACGGCCGGCGCGGCGCGGGCCACGCCGTCGGCGTAGGACGCCAGCCCGGCGGCGCGCGTCGCCGGCGGCCCGGCGGGCACAGCGGCCTGGACGGCCGGCGCGGCCGCAGGCCCCGCCAGCCGCAGCAGGTCGGGCCGCAAGGTGGTGACGACGAATAGAATACCCAGGCAGACCGTGACGGCCTGAGCGAAGATCAGCCAATATCGGCGCATGTTTCTGATAGGACTAGCAATGCAAAAAGTGGATTCCCGCGTCCTGGCCGACTGGCTGGACGACACCCTGCAGGCCCCTCGATTCAAGGACTACTGCCCCAACGGGCTGCAGGTGGAAGGCCGTTCCGAGATCGGACACATTATCACCGGAGTCACCGCCAGCGAGGCGCTCTTGCGCGTGGCTGTCGAGCGCGGCGCGGACGCGGTGCTGGTCCATCACGGCTGGATGTGGCGCAACGAGGACCGCCGCGTCATCGGCACCCGCCGCACCCGCATGGCGCTGGCGCTGAACAACGACCTGAACCTGTACGCCTACCACCTGCCGCTGGACGCCCATCCGCAGCTGGGCAACAACGCCCAACTGGCCCGCGTGCTGGGCCTGGCGCCGTCGCTGCGCGACGACGGCACGCCACGCACCTGTGGGCAGGACAATCTCGTCTGGCTGGGCGACGCCCCCGGCCTGGCCACGCTGGGCGACCTGGCCGCGCGCGTGCGCGAACGCCTGGGCCGCGAGCCGCTGGTGGTGGGCGATCCGAGCCAGCCGCTGGGCCGCGTGGCCTGGTGCACCGGCGGCGCGCAGGGCATGCTGGCCGACGCGGTGGACGCCGGCGCCACCGCCTACATCACGGGCGAGGTCTCCGAATCCACCGTGCACCTGGCGCGCGAGACCGGCGTGGGCTTCATCGGCGCGGGCCACCATGCCACCGAGCGCTACGGCGTCCAGGCGCTGGGACAGGCCGTGGCCGAGCGCTTCGGCATCAAGGTCGAGTTCGTGGACATCGACAACCCCGTCTGACCGCCCGGACGCAAGCGCGCCGCGGCGCCAGGCCGCGAAGATGCGCAGGCAAGAAAAACGCCCCGGGAAGGGGCGTTTTTTCTATCGGGTCACGTCTGGGTGAAAGCCCCCCTGGCAATGCGCGCGACGCAGGGGGGTCATGCTCATTTCTTCAACAGATCGCGGATTTCACGCAGCAGGGCCACGTCTTCCGGCGTGGCAGCGGGCGCGGCCGGCACTTCCTCGGACTTGGCGCGCGCCTTGTAGATGGCCTTGACCATCCAGAAGATCACGAACGCCAGCAACACGAAGTTGATGATGATGGTGACGAAGTTGCCCCAGGCGAAGACGTTGGCGCCGGCCTTGGAGAGATCGGCGTAGGTCATCGGACCGTTATAGCCGGCAGGCATGGAGAGGACGAGGAACTTGTTCGAGAAATCGACCGAGCCGCCCAGCAGGAAGTTGACCAGCGGCATCACGATGTCCTTGACCAGCGAGTCGACGATCTTGCCGAACGCCGCGCCAATGATGACACCGACGGCCAGGTCGACCGCGTTGCCCTTGACGGCGAAATCTCGGAACTCTTTGATAAAACCACCCGCTTTGCTCATAAATAGCACTCCCTTCGTGATACGCCCTAGAATGGGCGACGCTATAATACGCGGTTGCTATGTTGTTACATTTTCCCGCGAACCCGATGCCGCAGAAGTGATGCTACTCGTAGAGCGGGCGCATCAACAAGGATAGGAAGATGAGTCAGGATACGCTGGTGCATGACGACGATGACGGTGCGGTTGATCCCAATCTGCCGCCCGATCCTTCGCGACGTTTCTGGGTAACCACCGCCTGTGCTGTCGGTGGCGTAGCAGGTGTAGCAACAGCCGTGCCGCTGGTCAGCACGTTTTCCCCCTCGGAAAAGGCCCGCGCCGCCGGCGCCCCCGTGGAAGTGGACATCGGCGACATTCCCGTCGGCGCGATGAAGACGGTGGAATGGCGCGGCAAGCCCGTGTGGATCATCCACCGCTCCCCCGAACAGCTCGCCGGCCTGAAATCCCAGGACGCGCTGCTGGCCGATCCGAACTCCAAGCGCCCCGGCTTCACGCCCAAATACGCCGAAAACGAAGGCCGCTCGCGCAAGCCCGAGATCTTCGTCTGCGTCGGCATCTGTACCCACCTCGGCTGCTCGCCCACCGCCCACTTCGAAACCGGCGGCGGCGGCGGCCTGGGCGCCAGCTGGCAGGGCGGCTTCCTCTGTCCGTGCCACGGCTCCACATTCGACTTGGCCGGCCGCGTCTACAAGAACAAGCCCGCGCCCGACAACCTCGAAGTTCCGCCGTACCAGTATCTGAGCGACACCCGCATCATCGTGGGCGTCGACGAAGACAACAAAGCCTGACGCCCGCGTCGCGCTTTCATTCCCGAATTGCGTAAGTAAAACAATACGCCACGTGAGAGAAGGAGCCGTTACATGGCTGGCGAGAAAACCGTCGAGACAACAGGCCTGCTGGGCTGGCTGGACCGGCGCTTTCCGGTGACGTCCACCTGGAAAGCCCATCTGTCTGAATACTACGCGCCGAAGAATTTCAACTTCTGGTATTTCTTCGGCTCGCTGGCACTGCTGGTGCTGGTGCTGCAGATCGTGACCGGGATCTTCCTGGTCATGCATTACAAGCCGGACGCCGAACGCGCGTTCCAGTCCGTCGAATACATCATGCGCGAAGTCCCGTGGGGCTGGCTGGTGCGCTACATGCACTCGACCGGCGCCTCGATGTTCTTCGTCGTGGTCTACCTGCACATGCTGCGCGGGCTGCTCTACGGTTCGTACCGCAAGCCGCGCGAACTGGTCTGGATCTTCGGCGTCGCGATCTTCCTCTGTCTGATGGCGGAAGCCTTCTTCGGCTACCTGCTGCCCTGGGGCCAGATGTCCTACTGGGGCGCCCAGGTGATCGTGAACCTGTTCGCCGCCATTCCGTTCATCGGCCCCGAGCTGTCGATCTGGATCCGCGGCGACTACGTCGTGTCCGACGCCACGCTGAACCGCTTCTTCGCCTTCCACGTCATCGCCATCCCGCTGGTGCTGGTCGGCCTGGTCGCCGCCCACCTGGTGGCGCTGCACGAAGTCGGCTCGAACAACCCGGACGGCATCGAGATCAAGCAGGGCCCGAAGGACAAGTACGGCCGCCCGAAGGACGGCATCCCGTTCCACCCGTTCTACACCGTGCATGACCTGGTGGGCGTGGCGGGCTTCCTGCTGGTGTTCGCGGCCATCGTGTTCTTCGCGCCGGAAATGGGCGGGTACTTCCTGGAGTTCAACAACTTCATCCCCGCCGACTCGCTGAAGACGCCGCCGCACATCGCGCCGGTCTGGTACTTCACGCCGTTCTACTCCATGCTGCGCGCCACCACCGACGAGTTCACCTGGGTGCTGGCGGGCGCGTCCGTGCTGGGCGCCATCGCGCTGCTGGTCAAGAGCAACCTGAAGGGCATCCTGCGCGTCGCCGTCCCCGGCATCCTGATCGTCGTGGCCATCCTGCTGCGCGCGATCGACGCCAAGTTCTGGGGCGTGGTCGCCATGGGCGGCACCGTGGTCATCCTGTTCTTCCTCCCGTGGCTGGACCATTCGCCGGTCAAGTCGATCCGCTACCGCCCGACCTGGCACAAGTGGATCTACGGCATCTTCATGGTCAACTTCCTCGTCCTGGGCTACATCGGCACGCAGCCGCCCAGCCCGCCGCTGAACCTGACGTCGCAGATCGGCACGCTGCTGTACCTGGCATTCTTCTTCCTGATGCCGGTCTGGAGCCGCCTGGGCACGTTCAAGCCCGTGCCCGAGCGCGTCACGTTCCAGCCCCACTGAGCCCACGAGATAACGGACCGACCATGATCAAGAAGCTGATTGGCGCCGTGGCACTGATGATGCTCACGTGCACCGCCACTTTCGCCGCGGAGGGCGGCTTCCCCCTGGAAAAAGCCCCGTACCGCGTCAATGACGTCGCCTCGCTGCAAAATGGGGCCAAGCTGTTCGTCAACTACTGTCTGAACTGCCATAGCGCGTCCTCGATGCGCTACAACAAGCTGCGGGACATCGGCCTGACCGACCAGCAGATCAAGGAAAGCCTGCTGTTCACGGGCGAGAAGGTCGGCGACATGATGCACGTCGCCATGACGTCCAAGGATGCCAAGAAGTGGTTTGGCACCACGCCGCCGGACCTGTCCGTGATCGCGCGCGCCAAGTCGGTGAACGCCGGCCCCTCGGGCTCGGACTACATCTACACCTATCTGCGCACGTTCTACCGCGACACCTCGCGCGCCACGGGCTGGAACAACCTGGTCTTCCCGGCCGTGGGCATGCCCCACGCGCTGTGGGAACGCCAGGGTCCGCGCGAGCTGACCACGGTGGCCATGCACGAAGTCGAGGGCAAGGAAGGCACGCCCAAGACCTGGGAAAAGGTCACGACGGTGTACGATGCTCAAGGTTTTGCAAACGTGAAGGCCGAGCCGGTGGCGAATTACCACGGCCACGCCACGTTTGAGGCTAAATTCAAGGCCGCCAACCCGGCCCAAGTCGCAACATACGACAACGACGTGGCCGACCTGACCGCGTTCATGGCCTGGATGTCCGAACCCGTCCAGACCTTCCGCGTGCAGCTCGGCGTCGGCGTCATGTTGTTCCTGCTGTTGTTCTTCCTGGTAATGTGGCGCCTGAACGCCTCCTACTGGAAGCACGTACGTTAACCGCAACGCCCCGCCAGGTGCTTCCGTCCCCATGAAAACAGGGACGGGACCAGCGGACAGGGCCGTACCGCCTGTCCCGCCTGGCAATCGGGGCCAGCGCCTGCTAGATTAAGGCGCTGGCCTTTCGCTTTTTATACAAGGACTTATCGCCATGATGGTGCTCTATTCCGGAACCACGTGTCCGTTTTCGCAACGCTGCCGCTTCGTGTTGTTCGAGAAAGGCATGGATTTCGAGATCCGCGACATCGACCTGTACAACAAGCCCGAAGACATCTCGGTGATGAACCCGTACGGTCAAGTGCCCATTCTGGTCGAGCGCGACCTGGTCCTGTACGAGTCGAACATCATCAACGAGTACATCGACGAGCGCTTCCCGCACCCGCAGCTGATGCCGGCCGATCCGGTCATGCGCGCCCGCACCCGCCTGTTCCTCTACAACTTCGAGAAGGAACTGTTCGTTCACGTCTCGACGCTGGAAGACCGCAGCGCCAAGCCCGACGAGAAGAAGCTGGCCAACGCGCGCCAGAACATCCGCGACCGCCTGGCCCAGCTGGCCCCCATGCTGCTGAAGAACAAGTACATGCTGGGCGAGGAATTCTCCATGCTGGACGTGGCCGTGGCCCCGCTGCTGTGGCGCCTGGACCACTACGGCATCGAACTGCCGAAGAACGCGGCTCCGCTGCAGAAGTACGCCGAGCGCATCTTCTCGCGCCCGGCCTACATCGAAGCGCTGACGCCTTCGGAAAAGGTCATGCGTCGCTAAGGCAGTCAGATGGGTGAAACTTCGACCAAACCGTACCTGATCCGCGCGCTGCACGAGTGGTGCACCGATAACGGCTATACGCCTTACATCACCGTGCAGGTCGACGAGCACACCATGGTGCCGATGGCCCATGTGCGCGACGGCCAGATCACGCTGAACGTGGGCACGCTGGCCACCAACCGCCTGGTGCTGGGCAACGAATTCATCGAATTCCAGGCCCGCTTCAGCGGCGTGACCGAGAACGTCTACGTTCCCGTGGGCGCCGTCAGCGCCATCTACGCGCGCGAGACCGGCGCCGGCATGGGCTTCGAAGTGCAGCCCTACGAGCCGCCGGCCGCCGGCGCGCAAGGCACGGCCGAGCCGGCCGAAGAGGGCACAGCCGATGCCGCCTCGCCGTCCGGCGACGACACCGGCGGCGACGAGCCCAAGCGCCCGCGCCTGACCATCGTCAAGTAAGTCCGGCCGGGCCTGCCTGGCCCGGCCCGCGACACCCGGCGCGCGCGGCCTGCCCGCGCGCGCCGTTCCATGCCGGGGGCTGCGTTTTTCATTACAATGCAGTCCCCGCGCGTGCCCCATGGCGCGCCTTGCCGGTGTAGCTCAGTTGGTAGAGCAGCTCACTTGTAATGAGAAGGTCGAGGGTTCGATTCCTTTCACCGGCACCAACGGATTCTCCCCGCAACCTGGAGACGCAGATTCATGTTCAGCCACATCACGGTCGGCGTCAGCGACCTGACTCGCGCATCTGTGTTCTACGACGCGATCCTGCAGCCGCTGGGCCTGCGCCAGCGTCCGGTCACGCCCGATGGCGGCCCCGAATCGCGCTGCTGGATCCTCCCCGGATCGACGCTGCCACGGTTCTACGCCTACTCGCCGTTTGACCGCAAGCCGGCCACCGTGGGCAATGGCAGCATGGTGGCGTTCCTCGCCCCCGACGCAGAGGCGGTGAGACAAGCGCATGCCGCCGGGCTTGCCGCCGGCGGCGCCGATGAAGGCGCCCCGGGCCCCCGGCCCCACTACGGCGACGGCTACTATGGCGCCTACCTGCGCGATCCCGACGGCAACAAGATTCACCTGGTCCATCGGGGCGACATCGTCTAGCACACCGGGACGGCCAGTCCCGCCATCGCGAGGCCCAAGGCCATGGTCATCGAACACCTGCAACAGCTGCTGCCCGTCTACGCGACCTATCTGATCGCCACCGCGAGTCCCGGTCCCAGCAACATGGCCATCATGGGCGTGGCGATGAGCCAGGGCCGCTCGTCGGCCCTGGCCCTGGCGCTGGGCGTCACGACCGGCAGCATGTTCTGGGCGGTCCTCGCGGCCACGGGCATCTCCGCGCTCCTGGCGAGCTATGCCGATGCGCTGTTCGTCATCAAGATCGCCGGCGGCCTGTACCTGCTCTATCTGGCCTGGAAGGCGGCCAGGTCGGCGCTCACGGCAGGGCGTCCATCGTCCGCAGCAGGCGGCGCGGCGTCCAACAAGTGGCAGCTCTATCGCCGGGGCGTCCTGCTGCACCTCACCAATCCGAAGGCCGTGCTGGCCTGGATCGCCATCATGTCCCTGGGGCTGCGAGCCAACTCGCCCGCGTACTCGTTCCAGGCCATCATCGCGGGTTGCGCGATGCTCGGCGTTCTTGTCTTTGGCGGATACGCATTGGTGTTTTCCACGCCGCTGATGGTCCGGACCTACCAGAAGTCGAAGCGCTGGATAGAAGGGATCCTGTCCGTGGCCTTCGCCTATGCAGGCATCAGGCTGTTGCTGTCGAAGACATAGGCCGCACCGGCCTGAAGTACCGGCATCCGTCGGACATGGCGTGTTTCCAACGGCCCGCATCCGCCGTTTTGCATTCCTCGAAAAATTTGTGCATAATTCGCCCCCTCTACCTGTTCCCCGATAGCTCAGTCGGTAGAGCGACGGACTGTTAATCCGCAGGTCGCTGGTTCGAGCCCAGCTCGGGGAGCCAAGATTTCGCAGTACCCGCAGTACCCCTGAAGAGCCCGCAACCCAGGTTGCGGGCTTTTTGCATTTGCGCCGGTCGGGCGTAGCATGACGCGCATCCGCCGGCCCCGTTCCGGCCCCAGCCATCCGTCATGCCGCCATGCGCTCCCCGCGATCCCTGCCCGCCCTGGTTTCCCTGCGCGCCTTCGAGGCCGCGGCCCGGCGCCTGAGCTTCAGCCTGGCGGGGGAGGAGCTGTACGTCACGCAAAGCGCGATCAGCCATCACATCCAGAAGCTGGAAGCCGAACTCGGCGCCGCGCTGTTCGAACGCCGCACGCGCGCCGTGGCGCTGACGCCCGCGGGGCAGGCCTACTACGAGCGCGTGCATGCCGCGTTCGAGCTGCTGCGCCAGGGCACCGAGGAAATCCGCGCGCCGCAGCGCCCGCGCCGCCGGCTCAGGATCGGCCTGCTGTCCTCCTTCGCCACGCGCTGGCTGGCGCCACGGTTGCCGGCGTTCAGCGCCGCGCATCCCGATATCGAACTGCAGCTGCAACCCGACATCGGCCTGGCGGACGTCGCCGGCGGCGAGGTCGACGCCGCCATCCGCTACGGCCGGGGGACCTGGCCCGGCGTGCGCGCGCGCCTGTTGATGCGCGAGCGCCTGTCCGTGGTCTGCGCGCCGTCGCTGATCGCCGGCCGGAAACGCCCGCGCGCGCCGCAAGACCTGCTGCGCCATCCGCTGCTGACCTCGCATTCCCACAATCCCTTCGAATGGCCCGCCTGGGCGCGGCTCGCGGGCGTGGACCTGGGCGGCGCGCAGAACGTGCCGCTGCACGACTACAACATCGTGATCGAGGCGGCGCTGGCGGGCCAGGGCGTCGCGATGGGCCGGCACCGCATGATCGCCGCGCAACTGGCCAGCGGCGCGCTGGTCGAGGCCTTGCCCGGCCTGGCGCTGGACGATCCGCGCATCGGCTGGTGGCTGGTCACGCGCCGGGGCGCGGCGGATCCCGACGTGCAGACGCTGCACGACTGGCTGGTCGAGGCGGCCGCGCAAGCCGGTGCGCCGGCCTGATCCGCGCAGCCCCGCAACGCTTGCTGCCGTGGCGGTCGCCTTGCGTCCCGGGAACGGTGTCGGACATGCCTCCTGGCGCCGGCAACGCATTACTTTTATTCATGTGTGCCCGGGGAAAATTGATTGGTCAAGGCGACCCCGGGCCGATAGCATGGCCTGAAGCTGGAACGCTCCTTTTCCCTTCATTCCCTTTTCAGGCAGGTAATCCATGTCCCGCACCATTTCCGCCCGCGTCGCCGAACTCGGCCTGACGCTCGAAACCGCCTCCGCCCCCGCCGCCAACTACGTGTCCTACGTGCAGGAAGGCAATCTGCTCTATATCTCGGGCCAGATCTCGCGCAAGAACGGCCAGGCCGCCTATCTGGGCCAGCTCGGCGGCGCGGTGTCCGAGGCCGACGGCGTCGAGGCCGCCCGGCTGTCGGCGCTGGGCGTGCTGTCGCAGATCGCCGCTGCCACCGGCGACCGCCTGGACCGCGTGGCGCGCGTGGTGAAGCTGGGCGTGTTCGTCGCCAGCGCGCCGGATTTCAGCCGCCAGAGCATCGTCGCCAACGGCGCCTCGGACCTGATGGTGGCGGTGTTCGGCGACGCCGGCCGCCACTCGCGCAGCGCCGTCGGCGTGGCCGCGCTGCCGCAAGGCGTGGCCGTCGAGATCGAAGCCGTGGTCGCGCTGACGGCCGCCTGAGTCCGTCTCACCCCTGAAGCGCGGCGCGCGCCGGGCGGTCCCGCCGGCCCAGGCGCGCCGCGCCCGTCTCATCATCCGCCGCCATGACCTCGATCCTGACCGACCACGACGTAGCAGCGCTGCGCGCCGCCACTCCCGGCACGCGCAGCGCCATCCATTTCAACCACGCGGGGTCCTCGCTGCCGTCGAACGGCACGCTGGATGCGATCCGCGCGCACCTGCTGCGCGAAGCCGAACGCGGCCCGATGGAAGCCGGCGTGGCCGCGCGCGCGGAAACCGAATCGGCGCGCGCCCTGGCGGCGCGGCTGTTCAATGCGCAGCCGGACGAGATCGCGCTCACCGGCGGCAATTCGCCCGGCTGGGGCGCGGCCTTTGCCGCGTTCGCGACGGCCAATCCGTGGCGGCCCGGCGACCGCATCCTGGTGGGCCGGCACGAATGGGGCGGCAATCTCGCCTGCATGCGGCTGCTCGCCGAGCGCGCGGGCGCGCGCGTGGAGACCATTCCGTCGGACCAGGACGGCTGCGTCGATCCCGAGGCACTGCGCGCCATGCTGGACGAACGCGTGCGCCTGATCGCGCTGACCTGGCTGCCCGCCAACGGCGGCCTGATCAATCCGGCCGCCGCGGTCGGCGCGGTGGCGCGCGAACACGGCATCGCCTATTTCGTGGACGCCGCCCAGACCGTGGGCCAGTTGCCCATCGACGTGGAGCAGGTCGGCTGCGACGTGCTGGCCGGCGCCGGACGCAAGGCGCTGCGCGGCCCGCGCGGCACCGGCCTGCTGTATGTGCGGCGCGATTTCCTGCCCAGGCTGACGCCGGCCTGGGTCGACACCCACAGCGCGCCGCTGGATCCCGACGGCGCGCCCATGCTGCGTCCGGACGCGGCGCGGCTGGAATCGGCGGAAGCGTCGCTGGCGCTACGCTGCGGGCTGGCCAATGCGCTGCGCGAGGCGCTGGACATCGGCCTGGATGCGATCCGCGCCCGCGTCGACGCCATCGCCCAGGGCCTGCGCGCCGAACTGGCCGCGCTGCCCGGCATCACGGTGCTGGACCAGGGCCGCGAACGCTCGGGGCTGGTGTCGTTCAATGTGGCGGGCCTGGACGCGCCGGCGGTGCAGCGCGCGCTGGCCGCGCAGGGCGTGACCATCGGCAGCAACGGCGTGAGCTACACGCCGCTGGACATGACGGCGCGCGGGCTGGCGCAGATCGCGCGGGCCTCGGTCAGCTACCTGACCACGCAGGACGAGATCGGCCGCCTGCTGGACGCGCTGCGACAGTTGCCGCGCCAGGGCTGACGCGCCTCAGGCCACCGCCCGGCGCGCGAAGGGCGTCCACTTGGTGAAGACCAGCAGATTGCCCAGCATCACCAGGGCCAGCCCCAGCAGCGCCGGCATCGTCCACTGATAGCCTTCCGCATAGGTCGAGACCGACAGCGCCACCACCGGGAACAGCACCGTGCAATAGGCCGCGCGCGCCGGCCCCATGCGGCCCACCAGCGTCAGGTAGGCCGTGAAGCCGATCACCGACCCCGGTATCGCCAGATAGAGCAGGGCGCCCACATAGGGCGTGGAGGTGTCGAAGCGGAAGGGCTGGCCGGTCGCGACGCAGCCCGCCAGCAGGATGGCCGCCCCGTACAGCATGCCGTAGGCGTTGCCGGTCAACGGCCGGATGCCGTTGCGCTGCTGCAGCGATGACAGCATGTTGCCCGTCGAGAAGCAGAACGTGCCCAGCAGCGCGAAGCCCAGGCCCAGCAGCGTCTCGTGGCTGGCCTGCTGGCTGGCCAGTTCGGGCCAGAACAGCAGCACCAGGCCCGTGAAGCCCAGCGCGCCGGCCAGCATCACGCGCGGCGCGACGCGGGTGCCGAACCACAGGCGGGCATTCAACGCGTTCCACAGCGTGGCGGCGGAGAACACCACCGATACCAGCCCGCTGGGGATCCATTGCGTGGCGGTGTAGAAGCACAGGAAGTTCAAACAGAACAGGCACAGGCCCTGTCCCAGGCACATCAGATGCCCGCGCCGGTCCAGCTTCTGCAGCTTGCCCAGCAGCAGCAGGCCAGCGAACAGCACCAGGCCCGCCAGCGCGAAGCGGTAGAAGATGGACACGGGAATCGCCACCACGCCGAGTTGCAGCTTGATGGCGATCCAGGTGGTGCCCCAGATGATGACGGTCAGGAGATACAGGAATAGATTCACGATGCGGCGCGCGGCAAGAAAATAGGGGACATGCAAATCCGGCGGCAGGCCGCCGTGCGCTTATAGTGTGCGCCGCCCGAGCCGGCGGCGATTGCCGTTTCTTGCGCTTATTGCTCGCGCGCCCGCGCGCGGCGCGCGCGATCGCAGTAGCATGTGATTTCCATGGGCACCGTCGCGTCGGCACCAGCCGATTTCTCCGTCTTCCGCACCCTGTCCGGCTCCACCGCGACGCTGGAACGCGCGGCCACGCTCGGCGAGGGCCTGGCGATCTCGCAATGGTCGCGCAGCGCCCGCGAAACGCTGGGCTACGACATGCCCGGCCACCATACCCTGTCGCTGTACCTGCGCGGCGGCGAAAAATCCTTCCGCGTCGGCCTGGACTCGCTGCACGGCGGCGCGGGCAAGTTCTGCGTGCTGCCCGCCGAGCATTACTCGCGCTGGAGCATGAACGACAACGTGCGCTTCCTGCACCTGTACATCGCGCCCGAGCGGCTGGCCCGCGAAGCCGTCATGCGTCTGGACTGCGAGCCGCGCACGCTGGAACTGCGCGACCGCACCTACATCCACGACGATTCGCTGACCGACGTCTGCCGCTCGCTGCTGGGCGCGGACTGGAGCCGCCCCGACGAACGGCTGGCGGCCAGCAGCGCCGCCGAGACCGTGCTGCACCAGCTGCTGCACCAGGGCGTGTCGCGCAAGACGCCGCAACCCGCGCGCGGCGGCCTGGCCCCCGCCGTGCGCCGTCGCGTCATGGACTACGTGGACGCGCACCTGGATGCCCCGCTCACGCTGGCTGAGCTGGCTGGCGTGGCGGCGCTGTCCACCTATCACTTCGCGCGCATGTTCCACGCCTCCTTCGGCGAACCGCCGCACGCCTGGGTGCGCGCGCGCCGGATCGAGCGCGCCAAGGCCCTGCTGACCGCCGGCAAGAGCGACCTGGCCGGCGTCGCGCAGGCCAGCGGCTTCGGCAGCGCCAGCCATCTGTCGCGGGTCTTCCGCGACGCGGCCGGCGTCACGCCAGGCCAGTACCGCAGCGCCCGCGCCGGGCGCTGAGCCGGCGCGCATCTCCCCTACAATGGGGCACCGCCCGCCGCGGCCCCGCGCCGCTGTGGCAACCTGGTCCGAACCTGCCCATGCCCCTGGACGACGCCTCCCGCCGCCCGCTGCGCGAGTACTGGCTCGCCGAGATCATCCGCCTGCGCGAAACCCATTGGGGCCCGCTCGAAGACGCCGAGGCCGTGCGCGCCGCGCGCCGCGCCGAGGGCGGCCTGCCGGCCCGCATCCTGGTCCGCGCCCACCGGCTTGCCGAACGCGAACAACTGCCCGCCCAGCTCCAGACCTGGACCCGCAGCGCGCTGGCCGTGCTGGCCGCGCTGTTCGCGCTGGCGCTGTTCTCCGGCATCGGCCTGGCCCTGGGCGCGCTGGGCGACGGCGCGCGGCCCGTCAACGTGCTGTGGGCGCTGGGCGCCCTGCTGGGCCTGCACGCGCTGACCTTCCTGCTGTGGCTGGCCAGCTTCCTGCTGCGTCCGGCCGCCGCCACCGGCCTGGGACGGCTCTGGCTGTGGATCACGCGCAAGCTGGCGCGCGGCCCGGACACGGCGCTGGCGCCCCAGGCCCTGCTCAACCTGCTGGCGCGCGCCGGCGCGCTGCGCTGGCTGTTCGGCACGGTCAGCCACCTGCTCTGGCTGACGGGACTGTGCGCCGCCCTGGCGACGCTGCTGACGGTGCTGTCCACCGCCAGCTATCGCTTCATCTGGGCCACCACGCTGCTCGCGCCGGACACTTTCGTCTGGCTGACCCAGGCGATCGGCTGGCTGCCGGGCCTGGCGGGCTTCCCGTTGCCCGACGCCGCCACCGTGCTCGCCAGCGACGGCGTCCAGACCCTGCCTGCCGCCGCCCAGGTGCAATGGTCGCTGTGGCTCATCGGCGTGGTAGTCGTCTATGGCGTGCTGCCCCGGCTGGCCGCCGCGCTGCTATGCCTGGTCGTGCTGCGGCGCAGGCTCGCCGGCCTGCGCATCGACCCCGCGCTGCCCGGCCACGCCGCGCTGCGCGACCGGCTGGAACCCGCCGTGGTCTCCACCGGCCTGGACCGCCCCGTCGACCCGCTGCACGAGCCGCGCCTGTCCGCCGCGGCTCCTGCCGGCCTGGACGGCCGCCCCGTGCTGCTGGCGCTGGAACTGCCGTCCGACCTGCCCTGGCCGCCGGCCGCCGCGCCCGCCGGCATCCAGATCGCCGGCCGGCTCGACACGCGCGAGGAACGCCGCCGCATCCTCGACGCGCTGGCCGACGCCGCCGCCTCGCGCCTCCTGATCGCCTGCGACGCGCGCCAGACGCCGGACCGGGGCACGCTCACGCTGATCGCCGAACTGGCCGCGCACGCGCAGCAGACGCGCGTCTGGCTGCTGATGCCCGCGCACGAGGACGGCCCGGCGCGCGCGCCGCTGTGGCGGGCGCAGCTCGCGGCGCTGGGCCTGCCCGCGCAGGCCGTGCTGGCGGCATCCGCCAACGCGCTGGCCTGGCTGGAGACCGGACATGGCTGATTCCCTGATCCGCATCGCCGTGGTGGGACACACCAACACCGGCAAGACCTCGCTGCTGCGCACGCTGACGCGCGACACGCGCTTCGGCGAAGTCGCCGACAGCCCCGGCACCACGCGCCACGTCGAAGGCGCGCGGCTGCGCATCGAGGGCGGCGACGCGCTGGAATGGTTCGACACGCCCGGCATGGAGGACAGCATCTCGCTGCTGGAATACCTGGAGCGGCTGGAAGCGCCCGGCGAACGGCTGGACGGACCGGCGCGCGTGCGCCGCTTCCTGGACACGCCGGAAGCTCACGGCCGCTACGAACAGGAAGCGCGCGTGCTGGCCAAGATGCTGGACTGCGACGCGGCGCTCTATGTCATCGACGCGCGCGACCCGGTGCTGGGCAAGCACCGTGACGAACTCGACATCCTGGCCGCCTGCGGCCGGCCCTTGCTGCCGGTGCTGAACTTCGTCAACGCGCCGCAGCACCGCGCCGCCGACTGGCGCGCGGCGCTGGCCCGGCTGGGCCTGCACGCGGTGGTGGAATTCGACACGGTGGCGCCCGCGCTGGACGGCGAGCAGCAGCTGTACGCCCGGCTCGCCGTGCTGCTGGACCGCCACGCCGCCGCGCTGGCGCGCCTGTCCGACGCGCTCGCGCGGCAGCGCCGGGAACGCCGCGCCGCCGCCTTCGAACTGCTGGCCGACCTGCTGATCGACGTGGCCGCGCTGCGCCTGTCCAGCCCCAATGACGCCGACGCGCTGGCGGCGGCGGCCGAACGCCTGCGCGCGCTGGCGCGCCAACGCGAACAGGCCTGCGTCACCGCGCTGCTGGCGCTGTACAACTTCCGCCCGTCCGACATCGACACCGATGCGCTGCCGCTGCAGGGCGAGCGCTGGGGCATGGACCTGTTCCATCCGCAGGCGCTCAAGGACATGGGCCTGCAGCTGGGCATGGGCGCCGCCGCCGGCGCCATGGCCGGCGCGGCGGTGGACCTGTTCAGCGCCGGCCTGAGCCTGGGCACGGGCATGCTGATCGGCGCGGCCGCGGGCGGGCTGTGGCAAGGCGTGGAAAAGCTCGGCAAGCGCGTGGCGGGCAAGCTGCGTGGCTGGCGCGAGATCAGCGTGGACGACGCCGTGCTGCGCCTCCTGGCGCTGCGCCAGCGCGAGCTGATCGCGGCGCTCGAACATCGCGGCCATGCGGCTCGCACGCCCATCCGGATCGTCCCGCATGATGGCGAGGACCTGCGCAAGGGCGCCTTGCCGGCCGCGCTGAAAGAAGCGCGCAGCCGGCCAGAATGGTCGGCGCTGGGCCAGGCCCACGAAGACAGCGAACGCCGCAAGACCATGCTGCGCGAGCTGGCGCGCACGCTGTCCGCGGACGCGCCCGCGGCCGGCTGACAGCGGCCGCCCGGTTGGCGCTCAGACACCATTCATGCGCCCTGGCAAGCACGTACTATCCCCAATCCAAACCGATTGACGCTTAAAAGAATGGCTCTATAAGATGCCTTCTGCATGGGCGTGGGTCCGTCCCCCTCATGACGATGAATCACAAAATGGGGTTGGGTGTATCGTGAAGCCGAAGTCCTGCGCAGTGATGTACATCAAGGCTCCCGCCGGCCGACGCGCATGCCGCGCCGCGCGGCGTCCATTCCCCAATTCCGTCTCGTCGTAAGCAGCAACGCCATGCCCCGGACTCCTCCAGGGGTCGGGGCCCATTCCTCTGCCGCGCGATCCGCGCACCACACGGAGCATCAGGGCTATGCGTACTTTCCCCGCTTTCAAACAGGCTGCGCTGACGGCGGCCCTGGTTGCCTCGCTGGCCTTCAGCGCCGGCGCCGCCGCCAAGACCTTCCACTGGTCGTACCAGGGCGATGCCTCGTCCATGGACCCGATGGCGCTGAACGAGACTTTCACACTGGGCTTCCAGGGCAACATCTACGAAACGCTGGCCGGCTATGACGGCGAGCTGAAGCTGACGCCGCTGCTGGCCGAGAGCTGGGAAAACCCCGAGCCCACCAAATGGATCTTCAAGCTGCGCAAGGGCGTGAAATTCCACGACGGCTCGCCCTTCACCGCCGACGACGTGATCTTCACCTGGAAGCGCAGCCTGACGCCGGGCTCCGACATGAAGGGCTACGGCGCCAAGGCGTCCGACATCAAGAAGATCGACGACTACACCGTCGAAGTCACCACGCCCGCGCCCAACCCCATCCTGCCGCGCGAATGGGCCTTCCTGTACATCATGAGCAAGACGTGGTCCGAGAAGAACAAGACCACCGAGGCCACCAACATCAAGGGCGACAACCAGGGCAACTACGCCAACCTGCACGCCAACGGCACCGGCCCCTTCATGCTGGCCGAGCGCCAGCCCGACGTGAAGACCGTGCTCAAGCGCTATGACGGCTACTGGAACAAGAACATCAAGACCAATATCGACGAGGTCATCTTCCAGCCCATCACGCAGGAAGCCACGCGCGTGGCCGCGCTGATCTCGGGCGAAATGGACCTGGTGCAGCCGGTGCCGGTGCAGGACTGGAAACGCCTGGAAGACGCCAAGGGCGTCAAGCCGCTGACCGCGCCCGAGGCCCGCGCCATCTTCATCGGCATGGACCAGAGCCGCGACGAGCTGCTGTTCTCGGACGTGAAGGGCAAGAACCCCTTCAAGGATCCGAAGGTGCGCGAGGCCGTGGTGCTGGCCGTGGACACCAAGATCATCAACGACAAGATCATGCGCGGCGCGGCCAAGCCGCTGGGCTCGCTGATCGCCACCTCGATCAACGGCTATGACGAGTCCTACGGCGCGCCGTACAAGCCGGATCCGGAGCGCGCCAAGAAGCTGCTGGCCGAGGCCGGCTATCCCAAGGGCTTCTCCGTCACCATGGACTGCCCCAACGACCGCTACGTCAACGACGAGAAGATCTGCCAGGCGGTGGCCGGCATGCTGACGCGCGTGGGCATCAAGGTCAACCTGCTGGCGCAGACCAAGTCCAAGTACTTCGGCAAGATCCTGCTGCAGGCCGGCAACCAGACCAGCATGTACATGCTCGGCTGGACGCCCAGCTCCACCGACGCGCACAACGCGCTGCTGAACCTGGCCGGCTGCCGCGACGCCAAGACCGCCTCTGGCCAGTTCAACCTGGGCGGCTATTGCAACAAGAAGGTCGACGAGCTGATCACGCAGATCGGCACCGAGACCGACCAGGCCAAGCGCAACGCGATGATCAAGGAGGCCTTCGGCATCGTGCGCGCCGAGTACGGCTACCTGCCGCTGCACCAGCAGCCCATGTCCTGGGGCGTGAAGGACAACATCAAGGTCATCCAGCGCGCCGACGACGTGCTCGACCTGCGCGACGTCGTGCTGCCCTGATATCGGGCGCAGCCTTTGCCGGGCGGCCTCGGCCGCCCGGATCGCGATACGGCCGCCCCCGCCGCCGGCTTTCTTGAGGGCCACACCCCATGCTTTCCTTCATCGCGCAACGACTCTTCCAGTCGCTGCTGGTCATGCTCACCGTGGCGTTGATCGCCTTCGCCATGTTCCGTTACGTGGGCGACCCCCTGGCCACCATGGTGGGCCAGGACACCACGGCGGAACAACGTGAACAACTGCGCGAGCAGCTGGGCCTGAACGATCCCTTCGTGGTGCAGTACGCGCGCTTCGTGGCCGACGCCGCGCGCGGCGATTTCGGCGTCTCGTACCGCCACCGCCGCCCCGTCAGCGAACTGCTGGAAGAACGCCTGCCCGCCACGCTGGAACTGTCCTTCGTGTCCGCCGTCATGGCGCTGGCGCTGGGCATTCCCATGGGCATCTACACGGCGCTCAGGCGCCACGGCGTGCTGTCCAAGGCCTTCATGGCCATTTCGCTGGCCGGCATCTCCCTGCCCACCTTCCTGATCGGCATCCTGCTGATCCTGTTCTTCGGCGTGCAGCTGCGCTGGCTGCCCAGCTTCGGGCGCGGCGACGTGGTCGGACTGGGCTGGTGGACCACGGGCTTCCTGACCAAGTCCGGCCTGCTGGCGCTGATCATGCCCGCCATCACGCTGGCGCTGTTCCAGATGACGCTGATCATGCGGCTGGTGCGCGCCGAGATGCTGGAAGTGCTGCGCGCCGACTTCATCAAGTTCGCGCGCGCCCGCGGCCTGCCGGAGCGGCTGATCAATTTCCGCCATGCGCTCAAGAACACCATGGTGCCGGTCATCACCATCACCGGCCTGCAGCTGGGCTCCATCATCGCCTTCGCCATCATCACCGAGACCGTGTTCCAGTGGCCCGGCATGGGCCTGCTGTTCATCCAGGCCATCAGCACGGTGGACATCCCCGTCATGGCGGCCTACCTGGTGCTGATCGCATTCATGTTCGTGGTCATCAACCTGATCGTCGACCTGCTGTATTTCGCGGTGGACCCGCGCCTGCGCGTGCAGAGCAAGTAAGGCACCTTCCAGGACGAACGTAAAGGAATCCGCATGACCGCCCGCATCGCCCCCTTCTTCGCGCGCGCCGCCGACAGCGACCTCTGGTACAGCTTCAAGCGCTCGCCCGCCGCCGTCATTGGCGCCCTCGTCACGCTGCTGATCGTGCTCGGCGCGGTGTTCGCGCCGCTGATCGCCCCGCAGAATCCCTTCGACCCGGGCCAGGTGCTCATCATCGACGCCAATACGCCGCCGTCCTGGGAAGAGGGCGGCAGCGCGGCCTTCGTGCTCGGCACCGACGACCAGGGCCGCGACATCTTCTCGGCCCTGCTCTATGGCTCGCGCGTGTCGCTGCTGGTGGGCCTGGCCTCGGTCGCGTTCTCGATGGTGCTGGGCGTCACGCTGGGCCTGATCAGCGGCTACGCGGGCGGACGCGTGGACAGCTTCATCATGCGCATCGCCGACGTGCAGCTGTCCTTTCCCGCCATCCTGGTGGCGCTGCTGATCGACGGCGTGGCGCGCGGGCTGCTGCCGCGCGACATGCACGACGAGCTGGCGATGTACGTATTGATCTTCGCCATCGGCACCTCCGGCTGGGTGCAGTACGCGCGCACCGTGCGCGGCTCCACGCTGGTCGAGCGCAACAAGGAATACGTGCAGGCCGCCCGCCTGATCGGCATCGGCCCCGTCACCATCCTGCGCCGCCACATCCTGCCCAACGTGATGGGGCCGGTGCTGGTCATCGCCACCATCCACCTGGCCGTGGCCATCATCACCGAGGCCACGCTGTCCTTCCTGGGCGTGGGCGTGCCGCCGACCGCGCCGTCGCTGGGCACCTTGATCCGCATCGGCAACAGCTACCTGTTCTCGGGCATGTGGTGGATCTCCATCTTCCCCGGCATCGTGCTGGTGGCGCTGGTGCTGTCCGTCAACCTGCTGGGCGACTGGCTGCGCGACGCGCTCAATCCGAAGCTGCGCTGAGAACATCATGGCCCTGTTGAACATCGACGACATCCGCATCGAATTTCCCAGCCGCCGCGGCACCATGGTGGCGGTGGACGGCGTGTCCCTGAGCCTGGAGAAAGGCGAGATCCTGGGCGTGGTGGGCGAATCCGGCGCCGGCAAGTCCACCATCGGCAACGCCGTGATCGGCCTGCTGGAAGCGCCCGGCCGGCTGGCCGGCGGCCAGGTGTTGCTCAACGGCGAACGCATCGACACGCTGACGCCGGCGCAGCAGCGCCGCGTGCGCGGCCGGCGCATCGGCATGATCTTCCAGGATCCGCTGACCTCGCTGGATCCGCTGCAGACCGTGGAAAGCCAGCTGGTGGAAACCATGCAGGTGCACCTGGACCTGTCCCAGGCCGAGGCCGCCAAGCGCGCCGTGCAATTGTTGGCGCAGGTCGGCATCGACAAGCCCGAGCTGCGCGCCAAGCAGTATCCGCACCAGTTCTCCGGCGGCATGCGGCAGCGCGTGGTGATCGCGCTGGCGCTGTGCTGCGAGCCGGAAGTCATCATCGCCGACGAACCGACCACAGCGCTGGACGTGTCCATCCAGGCGCAGATCCTGGAGCTGCTGCGCAAGCTGTGCCGCGAAGAGCAGGTCGGCATGATCATCATCACGCACGACATGGGCGTGATCGCCGACGTGACCGATCGCGTGGCGGTGCTGTATCGCGGCAAGCTGGTCGAAGAGGGCGCCACCGCCAAGATCCTGGGCGATCCCGACCATCCCTACACCCGCAGCCTGATCTCGGCCGTGCCCCGGCCCGACATCAAGCTCAAGCGCTTTCCGCTGGTCACCTACATCGAGGACGTGAAGACGCCGGCACAGCCGCTGGACATCGCCACCCACTGGCTGGGCCAGCGGCGCGACTTCGGCGGGCGTGGCGACGGCCCGCTGGTCGACGTGCGCGGCCTGGGCATGCGCTTCGTGCTCAAGAACGCGTTCCTGAAACGCAACCAGCGCACGCTGGACGCGGTCAAGAACGTCGGCTTCGCCATCGGCGAGGGCGAGGTTTTCGGCCTGGTGGGCGAGTCCGGCTCGGGCAAGTCCACGGTCGCGCGGCTGATCTCCGGGCTGTACACGCCGTCGGCCGGATCGGTGCACTTCGGCGGCACCGACCTGACCGCGCTCAAGGGCGAGAAGCAGCTCAATCCCTTCCGCCGCCAGATCCAGATGATCTTCCAGGATCCGTATTCCTCGCTGAATCCGCGCATGCGCGTGCTGGACATCATCGCCGAGCCCATCCGCTTCCACCGGCTGGCCGACAGCGAGGCGCAGGCGCGCCGCATCGTCGCCGACCTGCTCGACGTGGTGGGCCTGGGCGAGCGCGCCGCCCAGCGCTATCCGCACGAATTCTCCGGCGGCCAGCGCCAGCGCATCTGCATCGCGCGCGCCCTGGCCACGCGTCCGCGCTTCCTGATCTGCGACGAGCCCACCTCGGCGCTGGACGTGTCCATCCAGGCGCAGATCCTGAACCTGCTCAAGGACCTGCAGGAACAGCTCGGCCTGACCATGCTGTTCATCAGCCACGACCTGCCCGTGATCCGCCAGATGTGCGACCGCGTCGGCGTGATGCGCTACGGCGAACTGCTGGAAGTGGCGGACACGGAAACCCTGTTCGATCGCCCGCAACACCCCTATAGCCAACACCTGCTGGGCCTGATGCCGCGCCTGCAATCCATGTCCCGCGAGGGGCTGGACGTGGCCGGCTAGGGCCGCATGCACTGAACCAAGGAACGAGACATGAGCACCTCGCAGCAAACCCTGTTCATCGGCGGCCTGGTATTCGATGGATTGGGCAAGACCCTGGCCGGACACGGCGTGCTGGTCCAGGACGGCCGCATCGCGCGCGTGGCGCCGGCGGCCGAGTTCGAAGGCTATGCCGGCCGCAAGGTCGACACCGCCGGCATGACGCTGATGCCCAGCCTGGCGGACTGTCACGTGCACCTGGTCTACACCGGCGGCCCCGACCCCAACGCGCAGATGAACAAGCAGGGCCCGGCGCAGATCACCCTGACCGCGCTGGAGAACGCGCAGGCCAGCCTGCGCGGCGGCGTCACCGCGCTGCGCGACTGCGGCGGCAAGGACTACCTGGAATTCGGCGTGCGCGACGCCATCGCGCGCGGCGTCTTTCCCGGTCCGGCGATCAGGGCGTCCGGCCGCATCATCTGCATGACCGGCGGCCACGGCAACCGCATCGGCCGCGTGGCCGACGGCTGCGAGGAAGTGGTGAAGGCCGTGCGCGAGCAGGTCCACGCCGGCTGCGACCTGGTGAAGATCATGGCCACCGGCGGCGTCATGACGCCGGGCGTCAGCCCCATGGACGCGCACTACAGCTTCGCCGAGATGAAGGCCGGCGTGCACGAGGCCAAGCGCTTTCGCAAGAGCACGGCCAGCCATGCGCAGGGCACGGAAGGCATCCTGAACGCCGTGCGCGCCGGCATCGATTCCATCGAGCACGGCATCTTCATGGACGAGGAATGCCTGCGCGAGATGCTGGAGGCCCAGACCTACCTGGTGCCCACCATCGCCGCCGTGCGCAACATCGTGGCCAATGCCGACAACGGCATCCCCGCCTACGCGGTGGAAAAGGCCCGCGCCGTCGAACAGCGCCACCGCGAGTCCATCCAGATGTACTACAAGGCCGGCGGCCGCATCGCCATGGGCACCGACGCGGGCACGCCGTTCAACCTGCATGGCGAGAACGCCATGGAACTGGCCTACATGGTCGAGTTCGGCATGACGCCGGTGGACGCGTTGGTCGCGGGCACCTCGCGCGGGCACGACCTGATGGGCATGGACGGGCACGGCGCCATCCAGGACGGCAACGCCGCCGACCTCTTGCTGGTGCAGGGCGATCCGACCCAGGACATCACGAAGGCGGCCGACAAGCGCTTCCATGTGGCGGTGCTGCAGGGCGGCGTGGTCCAGGCAGGCGCCTTGCCTGGGTGAGTATCACGGGCGCAGCGCCGCGTTGCGCTCGCCCACGCCAATGAAAACGGGCTGATGCGCGCAAGGCGCATCAGCCCGTTTCACTGCGACGCCGGCCACCAGGGGCCGGCAGGACGCGCGCTTAGCGCTTGCCCATGAAGCCGCCCATGGCCATCATCAGGAACTGTTCCAGCGGCATCTTCTTGCCGTTGAAATCGACCTGACCGTCAGCGTAGTTCAGGTAGGAAACGACGTTGTCGTTCTCGACCTTGGCCAGGCCCATGGCGCCCGCCATGGTGCCGACCATGTCGGCCTGGCCCTTGGCGGTCTTGAGGGCCTGGTCGGCCGGCGCGCCGTCCTGCTGGGCCTTGAAGGCCATCAGGTCGGCCAGGCTGGCCTTGGACAGCACGACCTTGGCGTCCAGCTTGCGCACGGTCTGCATGGCCACGTCCGGGAAGGGCGCGTCCAGCGATGCGGGCTTGGCCAGGTTCAGATCCAGGTTGAAGGTCGACGCGCCGTTGGCGGTGCGCAGTTGCAGCGGCGCCACCGACAAGCTGGGGTTGCCGGCCAGCAGCAGCTGGACGTTGTCCTTCAGGATCTGCTGCTCTTCGGGCGTGAACTGCGGCGTCTTTTCCTCGCCGCCGCTCTGCAGCATGCGATGCGAGGCCTTTTCATAGACTTCGTTCAGGGCCTTGAGCGCCTTGGGATCCAGGTTCTTCATGTCCAGCGCGAACTTGACGCCGGTGACGTCTTGGTTCTGCACGTTGATCATGCCGAAGTCGAGCACGGCCTTGGCGTTGACGCCGGCGTCGGCCTCGCTCGTGTCGAAGGACATCGAGGTGTCCTTGACGATCACGGGCGGCTGGGTGGCCGAGTTGATCGTCAGCGTCTTGAAGCCGATCTTCTGGCTGCCCATGTACATGTCGCTCTTGCCCGGCGCGCCGTTGCCGGCGATCGTCAGGCCCTGCAGCGCCATGCTGGTGATGTCGCTGTCGTCGGACTTGCCGCCGATCACCAGGCTGTCCGACTGCGCGCTGAAGACGGCGTGCTTGGTGCCGGTGTTGACCTCGACATCGCCCTTCATGCCCGAGAACTTCAGGCTGTTCGCATCCTTGGCGAATTCGACGGCGGCCAGGTCGAACTTGCCGTCGACATTCTTGCCATAGCTGACGCTGTACGAGCCCGACAGCGGCACCGAGCCCTTGGCGGCGGCGAACCATTCCTTGACCGAGGACGTTTCCACGAGCTGGAAGCGGCTGGCGACCATGGCCGGGGCCAGCTTGCCACGGCTCAGGTTCGACAGCGGGAAGGGACCGTGGTCCAGGTATTCGACGAACTCGATCTCGCCGTCATGGCCGGGCTTGCCGTCCTTGGCCGGGATCGAGAACTTGACGCGATAGCGCTCGGTCGACGAGAACACGCCGCGCTCGAACGAGATCAGCTCGATCGAGGGCGTGACGCCGGTGCGCTCGCCGAACTTCTGCAGATCGACGTTGCCATCCTGAATCAGTTGCTTGACGAAGGTTTCGGCCTTCTTGCCCGTGTACCAGGCAGAGCCGGTCCAAACCGCGCCCAGCGCCACGACGATGCCCGCAATTGCCGCCTTTTTCATAGCAATCCTTATTTTCAAATGGATGAAAGCGCACGGATTATAGGGAGTGCGGCCTAGGGAAACTACTTATTTGGTAGAAAGGTCGTGCAATATGTTACTTGGTTATACCAGGACGCCCCTTGCCGCCATGGCCGGCGGCCACATCAGCTACAATCCCGCCGTGCGCTTTGCCAATCTGCGCACGTTCGCCGGGCCCTTCGCCGCCTGGCTTCGCCCTGCAAGGGCGCTTCCCTTTTCTCCTTATTCGTACGCCTGGATTGGAGTCTCTCAACTTGAGCGACGGGCTGCCGCTGGAGTTGTTTTGACTGCCTCTTCTAATTTCGCCGACCTCGGGCTGGCTGATTCCCTGTTGCGCGCCATCGCCGAAACCGGCTACACCGCGCCCACCCCCATCCAGGCCCAGGCCATTCCGCAGGTCCTGAAGGGCGGCGACCTGCTCGCCGCCGCCCAGACCGGCACCGGCAAGACCGCCGGCTTCACCCTGCCCATCCTGCACCTGCTGTCGCAGACCAAGCCCGCCCAGCGCAAGCCGGGCCGCCCGCGCTGCCTGATCCTGACGCCCACGCGCGAACTGACCGCGCAGGTGGCCGAATCGGTGCAGACCTACGGCAAGCACACCGCGCTGTCATCCATGGTGATGTTCGGCGGCGTCAACATCAATCCGCAGATCAGCGCGCTGAAGAAGCCGCTGGACATCCTGGTGGCCACGCCCGGCCGCCTGCTGGACCACTGCGGCCAGCGCACCATCGACCTGTCGGGCGTCGAGATCCTGGTGCTGGACGAAGCCGACCGCATGCTGGACATGGGCTTCATCCGCGACATCCGCAAGATCCTGGCGCTGCTGCCGCAGAAGCGCCAGAACCTGCTGTTCTCGGCCACCTTCTCGGACGAGATCCGCTCGCTGGCGCGCGGCGTGCTGAACAACCCGGGCGAAGTCTCGGTCACCCCGCGCAACACCGCCACCGAACTGGTCACGCAGACCGTGCACCTGGTCGAACAGCACCACAAGCGCGACCTGATCAGCCACATCATCCGCGAAAGCGGCTGGCACCAGGTGCTGGTGTTCACGCGCACCAAGCACGGCGCCAACCGCCTGGCCGAAAAGCTGGTCAAGGACGGCCTGACCGCCGCCGCCATCCACGGCAACAAGAGCCAGTCGGCCCGCACCCGCGCGCTGGCCGGCTTCAAGGAAGGCACGGTCACCGTGCTGGTCGCCACCGACATCGCCGCCCGCGGCCTGGACATCGACCAGCTGCCGCAGGTCGTGAACTTCGAGCTGCCCAACGTGCCCGAGGACTACGTGCACCGCATCGGCCGCACCGGCCGCGCCGGCGCCGGTGGCGCCGCGGTCTCGCTGGTCGACAACAGCGAAATCAAGCTGCTGCGCGACATCGAGCGCCTGATCAAGAAGACCATCGACCGCAAGCCGGTCGAAGGCTGGACCCCGCCCGCCACGACCGCGGCCTCGTTCGAGCGCCAGGAACGGGACGAAGACTCGCGCCAGCCTCGCGGCGGCCAGCGCAACGGCCGCGGCGGTGATCGCGGCGGCGACCGTGGCGACCGCGGTGGCAACGGCGGCGGCCGCGGCCAGCAGCGCCCGGCCGGCGCCGCGCCGCGCGCACCCTCGGGCAACCGCGCCCCCGCCCCGGCCCGCGCCGGCGGCGAAGGCCGCGGCCACGCCCCGCGCGATGGCGAGCGCAAGCCGTCCGACCGTCCGGCCCACGCCGGCCGCAACGAGGCCCGCCCGCAGCAACAGCAGAACCACCGCCGTCCCGAGGGCGCCGCGCGCCCGGCGGGCAACGGCGGCCGTCCCGGCGGCTCGCCGCGGGCCGCGCTGCTCAGCAAGTAATATCTGCGGATAGCCCACACCCAGACAGCGACCCACGGACCCGCGCGCATCATGCCCTTATCGACCTGGTTGACGTTTTTCCTGGCCTCCTGGGCCATTTCGTTCTCGCCCGGCGCGGGCGCGATCTCGGCCATGTCCTCCGGGCTGAAGTACGGCTTCGCGCGCGGCTACTGGAACACGGCCGGCCTGATCATGGGCATCCTGTTCCAGTTCGTGGTCGTGGCCGTCGGCCTGGGCGCGGTGCTGGCCACGTCAGAGATGGCCTTCAACGTGGTCAAGTACCTGGGCGTGGCCTACCTGATCTACCTGGGCGTGCGCCAGATCCGCACCGACGCCGCGCCGGTCGCGGTCGACGCCGGCGATCCCAAGCAGGCGTCGATCCGCGAGCTGGTCATGCGCGGCTTCCTGATCAACACCATGAATCCCAAGGGCACGGTGTTCCTGCTGGCCGTGGTGCCGCAGTTCGTCGACCCGGCGCTGCCGATGGTGGCGCAGTACGCGGCGCTGGCCGGCACGCTGGCCTTCACCGACCTGGTGGCGATGGGCGTGTACACGCTGCTGGCGGCACGCGTGCTGCGCCTGCTGCGCGACGCCAAGCACATCCGCTGGATGAACCGGACCTTCGGGTCGCTGTTCATCCTGGCCGGGGTGTTCCTCGCCTCGTTCCGCCGCCATTCCTGAACCCGACCGAGCGGGGCTCGCCGCCTTCCCGGCGCGAGCCCCGCGCTATTTTGCACGCAGCAGGACCGCGCCGGACCTGAAACACGGCGCCCGAATATTCCACCGATCATGAGCATTCAACAAGAAGTCGCGCGACGCCGGACGTTCGCCATCATTTCCCACCCCGACGCGGGCAAGACCACGCTGACCGAAAAGCTGCTGCTGTTCGCAGGCGCGATCCAGATCGCCGGCAGCGTCAAGGCCCGCAAGGCCTCGCGCCACGCCTCATCCGACTGGATGGAGATCGAAAAGCAGCGCGGCATCTCGGTGGCCTCGTCGGTGATGCAGATGGAATACCGCGACTGCGTCATCAACCTGCTCGACACCCCGGGCCACCAGGACTTCTCGGAAGACACCTACCGCGTGCTGACCGCGGTGGACGCCGCGCTCATGGTGATCGACGCCGCCAACGGCGTGGAGCCGCAGACCATCCGCCTGCTGCAGGTCTGCCGCGCGCGCAACACGCCCATCATCACCTTCATCAACAAGATGGACCGCGAAGTGCGCGAGCCGCTCGCGCTGCTGTCCGAGATCGAAGGGCACCTGGGCATGGACGCGGTGCCGTTCTCGTGGCCGGTGGGCATGGGCAAGGCCTTCGGCGGCGTGTTCGACATCCGCCGCGACCGCATGCGCGTGTTCCGCGCCGGCCAGGAGCGCCGCTCCGACAACGACGACTTCATCGAGGGCTTGTCCAACCCCGAGATCGGCCGCCGCTTCGGCTCGGCCTTCGAACAGGCCAGCGGCGAGATCGAGCTGATCAACGAAGCGGCGCCCGCCTTCGACCGCGCGCAGTTCCTGGCCGGCAGGCAGACCCCGGTGTTCTTTGGCTCGGCCATCAACAACTTCGGCGTGCAGGAAGTGCTGGACGCGCTGGTCGAGCAGGCCCCGCCGCCCGGCCCGCGCACCGCGCTGCAACGCGAGGTGCAGCCCGAGGAACCCAAGTTCACCGGCGTGGTGTTCAAGGTGCAGGCCAACATGGACCCCGCGCACCGCGACCGCGTCGCCTTCGTGCGCGTGAGCTCCGGCCGCTTCGAGCGCGGCATGCGCCTGAAGGTGGCGCGCACCAACAAGGAAATGCGGCCCAACAACGTGGTGTCGTTCCTGTCGCAGCGGCGCGAGCTGCTGGACGAGGCCTATGCCGGCGACGTCATCGGCATCCCCAACCACGGCGTGCTGCAGCTCGGCGACGTGCTGACCGAAGGCGAAACCCTGCAGTTCACCGGGCTGCCGTTCTTCGCGCCCGAGCTGTTCCAGGCCGTCGAAGTGAAGGACCCGCTGCGCACCAAGCAGTTGCGCACCGGCCTCACGCAGCTGGGCGAGGAAGGCGCCATCCAGGTGTTCCGTCCCGAGGCGGCCGGCGGCTCGCTGCTGCTGGGCGCGGTCGGCCAGCTGCAGTTCGAAGTGGTGGCGCACCGGCTCAAGACCGAGTACGGCGTGGACGCCCGCATGCTGCCTTCGCGCTACACCATGGCGCGCTGGATCACGTCCGACAACCCCAAGGCGCTGCGCAAGTTCATGGATGCCAATGCTGCCCATATCGCCTATGATGTGGTCGATGCGGCGGCGTTTTTGATCGGTTCGCCCGCGCAGCTGCGCGTGGCCGAGGAACTGTATCCGGATGTGAAATTCCACGCCATGCGCGAGCATGGCGGCAAGGTTTTCGGAGACAAGGCGTAGACCCGTCCGGGTTCCGCACGGCAGAAGAGGTTTAGCAATGTCTTGGCGTTTATTGTTCGCAACGCTGCTGGTCGCGCTGGGCGCGTCGGCCTGGGGCGGAATTCAACTTGGCGACTGGCTGGTGGCGCATGCCCCGGTCGCCGCGCCCGCGCCCGGCCAGGATGGGGCCGACGGCCAGCAACCGGTGCTGGATGCCAACGGGCGTCCCTATGTGGCGCAGCCGCCGCAGCCGCGCATCGACGGCACGCTGGGCGTGCCCGACAAGCCTGCCGACCGCGAGTGGGCCATCAACACCGTATCGCTGTTCGATTCCGTCAGCGATCCCAACGTCAAGCTGTCGCGCGAGCGCATCTCGGCCGACCAGGCGCGCGAGATCGCCGCGGCCTCGCAGCAGGTGCCGCTGCCCACGGGCACGTCCGACGTCAGCACGCTGGATCTGCAGGCGCCCGGCACCTCGACCGCCGTCAACGGCGGCGCGGGACAGGGCCAGGTCCAGGCCGGCGGCTACGGTTCCGGCCAGATGATGCCCGCGCCTCCGCCCCCGAACACCGCGCAGGCGCCCGGCGCCCCCGGCTGGCAGGACGCGCTCAAGCGCGAGCTGGCCCATTGCGCCACGCAGGGCTTCTTCGAACGCCCCTCGTGTTCCTGGGCCGCGCGCAACAAGTACTGTGCGCCGAACCGCGCCTGGGGCACGATGGCCGAATGCCCGGCCCGTCCGCAGTAACGCGATCGCAGCGATATCGACGCGGCGCTCTGGCCGCGTACAAAAACAAAGGCGCCCCTCGGGGCGCCTTTGTCTTGGGCGGCGATCCTGTGACCGCCGCCAGGCCGTCAACCTTATTCCGGCACCGACATCTGGCTCTGCAGGTAGTTCTGCAGGCCGACCTTGTCGATCAGGTCGATCTGGGTTTCCAGATAGTCGATGTGCTCTTCGGTGTCGTCCAGGATGTCCTGGAACAGATCGCGCGACACGTAGTCACGCACCGATTCGCAATACGCGATGGCTTCCTTGACCGTGGCTTGCGCGCCTTGCTCCAGCTTGAGGTCACAGGCCAGCAGTTCCGGCACGTCTTCGCCGATCAGCAGCTTGTGCAGGTCCTGCAGGTTGGGCAGGCCGTCGAGCATGAAGATGCGCGCGATCAGGCGGTCGGCATGCTTCATCTCGCCGATCGACTCTTCGTATTCGTGCTTGCCCAGCTTGTCGAAGCCCCAGTGGTTCAGCATGCGCGCATGCAGGAAATACTGGTTGATGGCCGTCAGCTCGTTGGTCAGCTGCTTGTTGAGATGCTGGATGACGGTTTTATCGCCTTTCATGATGAGACTCCTTGCAGTCAGGCGCGATGCGAGCACATCGCGACAGGAAGACGCGCGATGCCGCGCGTACGCAACCCCGGCAGACTAACATCCGGTGCGGGGCCGCGCCTAGCCTTGCTCTGCATTTGGTAAACGGCTTTGCAAGCGCAACACGAAAGCGACAGGATAATGAGAATGAGTTTGCGTGAGCGATGCCTTGCACGCGCCACGCAGGCTGCATGCGGCCTGGAAGCGACCATGGCGCCCGATTGCGCGCCTTGATGCGCGTCAAGCGCAGCGCGGATCGCGCGCCGCATCGCTGAAAAGCCCGCGTGCGACGCGCGATCCGCGCTGTTGCATATCTACGACCCCATGAGCGCGGGCGGCGTCATGACGCATCGACCTGCTGGATATCGCGGACTCAATCGGCACGCCGCGTGGCCAGCCAGATGCCGAAAGCGATCGGCACGATGCCCAGCAGGTCCAGCCAGGACACAGGCTCGCTCAACACCAGCCAGCCGAACAGCAAACCCAGCGGCGGCATCAGGAAGTGCAGCGCGCTGGCCGCGGTGGCGCTGGCGCGGCCCAGGATCATGAACCACAAGTAATAGCCGCCAATCGACACGGCCACGATCATGTAGGCCATGCTCCAGAACAGGCTGGCCGTCATGTGCGCCGCGCCCAGATCATCGACCGCCAGCGCGACCGGCACCATCGCGGCCGCGCCGGCCAGCGACTGGATGCCGGTGCCCATCCACAGGTCCGCGGACGGCTTCAGGCGCTTGTACAGCAGCGTGCCCGCCACCAGCGCGATCAGTCCGCCGACCACGAGCAAGGTGCCATGCGCGTCTTCCTGCATGCCGCTCAGGCGCGAGCGCAGCACCACGGCCACGCCGGCCAGCCCCAGCAGCAGGCCCGACAGCTTGCGCCAGTTCAGCCGCTCACCCAGCACCGGCCCGGCCAGCACGCCGATCAAGAGCGGATTGGTGCTGATCAGCACCGCGGTGAAAGCCGATGACACCAGCGTCATGCCCGACCAGCTCAAGCTCAGGTACAGCGTGTTGTTCAGCAGGCCCAGCAAGACCAGCGCGGCGAAGTCGCGCCGGCTCGGCCAGCGCTAGCGGCCCGTGGCCGCGGCCACGCCCAGCATCAGCGCGCCCGCGATCAGGAAGCGCACGGCAAGCAGGGTCATCGGCGGACAATCGCGCACGGCGATCTTGGCGGCGGCGAAGGCGGAACTCCACAGCAGACAGAACGCGGCAACGGGCAACAAGGCGAACGCGGCAGGAGAATCGGCGCGGGCGGGAGATGCGACAGCTAGCGAGGGGGTTTTCATGCGAGTCTCGGAGAGAGGGCGCCGCCGCTGTGGCGACATGCTGGCGGCCATTCTGCGCGCCGCCCTATCCATTGACAAACGCTTTATTCAGATCGAAAGTATTTGAAAATCGAATGCATGAATCCGCCTTCCGTCCGGAAGGCGCGACCTCTTTCCAGACCCCGCCATGCTTGATCTCGACCTGCTGCACAGCTTTGTTTCCGTCGTCGACGCCGGCGGTTTCACGCGCGCCGGCGAACGCGTGCACCGTAGCCAATCCACCGTCAGCCAGCAGATCCGCAAGCTGGAAGAGGCGCTGGAATGCGCGCTGTTCATCCGCGACGGCCGCCAGGTCCAGCTGACCGAGGACGGCGAGCGGCTGCTGGGCTATGCCCGCCGCATGCTGGCGCTGTCCACCGAGGTGCGCGAGGCCGTCAGCGGCCGCCAGCGCGTGGACGTGGTGCGCCTGGGCATCCCGGACGACTTCGCGCCAGAGGCCCTGACGGCCATCCTGGCGGCCTACGCGCGCGAACGGCCGGCGTTGCGCCTGTCGGTGCGCTGCGACCTGAGCGCCGGGCTGACGCGCAGCCTGGAACGCGGTGACCTGGACGTGGCGCTGCTCAAGCGCGAACCCGGAGCCGGCCTGGGTGCGGGCGCGGCGCTGGCGGCCTGGCCGGAACACCTGCACTGGATCGCCGCCGATGCCTGGCCGCTGCCCGATGTCGAACCGGTGCCGCTGGTGGCGTTTCCCCAGGGCTGCATCTACCGCAACCGCGCCATCCACGCGCTGGAAGCGGCCGGCCGGCGCTGGCGCATCGCCTATGAAAGCCCGAACCTGCTAGGCCTGCAGGCGGCGCTGGCCGGCGGCTTGGGCGTGGCGCTGCTGGAGCGCCGCTGCCTGGCCACCGGCCTGCGCATCGTGGACGGACACCTGCCCGGGGCGCCGCCGACCGAACTGGCCGTCCGCCTGGGCGCGGCGGCACGCGAACCGGCGCGCCAGGTGGCGCTGACGGTGCAGGCTTTCTGCGCCGAGACATGGCGCCAGCCATCGCCCTGGACGGTGGAGGGTCAGCGAGAATTCAAGGAATCGGGAGGATCCGCGCGCGTCGACAAGCCGCAAGAGGAAAAGACGGGCGCTGACAGGAAGAACGCGGGGACTGGCGCGGCGGGCGCGCCCAAAAAACAAAAGCCACGGTCGACAACCGTGGCTATGTGATCAAGCCAGATGAATCAGGCTGGAGAAATCAGGCGACGGCCACCCGGATGACCGGATAGGTATTGGCCGCCGGCGCGCTGGCCTGTTCAGTCAGGGCGGCGGGAGGATTGACCGGAACGGCGATCGAGCGCACGTCGCAGACGCTGGAGCAACGGCCGCCGGGCAGGTATTCCGTGGCGGTGGCTGCGCAACAGCCGCAACAGGTCGCCACGCCCAGCTCGAACTGCAGGTCGGCCAGCGTGGTTGCGCCCGCGTCCACGCTGGCGCGGACTTGGCGTTCGGTGATCGCGTTGCATACACAAATGTACATGAGAATAATTATCGAAAATTATTCTCAATCTGGCAAGCGGCTGTCCTAAAAAAATTTGCAACCGATTTGTCACGCAAGTATTTGAAATCAGGGACGAATTTCTAACGATTCGTCCCTGATTTCACCGGACCGAGGCTTGCGCCTTGCGCAGCGCCGCCGGCGCAATGCGCAAGGCCTCGCGGTACTTGGCCACCGTGCGCCGGGCGATCACGATGCCCTGGTCGGCCAGCTTTTCCATGATCTGGCTGTCGGACAGCGGCTTGGCACGATTCTCGTCCGCCACCATCTGGCGGATATGGGTCTGCACCGCCGTGGCCGAGGTGGCGTCGCCGCCATCGGTCGAAACCCCTGTCCCGAAGAAGCGCTTGAGCTCCAGCGTGCCGAACGGGGTGAGCATGTACTTCTGCGTCGTGGCCCGCGAAATCGTGGATTCGTGCAGGCCCAATTCGCCCGCGATGTCCTTCAGGATCAGCGGACGCATGGCCGCCGGCCCCTGGCTGAAGAAGGCCGTCTGGCGTTCGACGATGGCCTGGGACACGCGCAGGATGGTGTCGAAGCGCTGCTCGACGTTGCGGATCATCCACTTGGCCTGCTGCAGTTGGGCCTGCAGGCCGGCGTGGGCCGATTCCTTCTGGTTGCCCAGCATCTGCGCGTACAGGCCGTTGATCTGCAGGCGCGGCACGGCGGCGCTGTTGAGCGTGACCTGCCAGCCGCGCCGGGTCTTGCGCACGATCACGTCCGGCACGGCGTAGTCGGCGGCCGGCACGGTCCAGGCGCGTCCCGGACGCGGTTCCAGGCGCAGGATCAGGGCGTGCGCGGCGCGGAATCGGGTTTCGTCGCAACCCGCCGCCGCGCACAGACGGGCGACATTGCCGGTGGCCAGCAGCGGCAGGTGACGGGCGCAGATCTCGCGGGCGCAGGCCAGCGCCGCCGGGTCGGCCGCTTCGGGCAGGCGGCCGATATCGGGGTGGCGCAATTGCAACAGCAGGCATTCCGCCATGTCCCGCGCGCCGATGCCGGGCGGATCGAATGACTGCAGCAGCGACAGCGCCGCCTTCAGCTCGTCGATGTCCGGCTCCAGCTCGGCGGGCAGCCAGCCCAGGATTTCCTCCAGCGGCGAGCCCAGGTAGCCGTTCTCGTCCAGCTCGTCGATCAGCAGGGCGGCCAAGGCGGCGTCGCGCGGCGCCGCCCGAGTCAGCATCAGCTGGCCCAGCAGATGCTCGCGCAGCGTGTCCGGCATGGCGGCCTCGGGCGGGCCGCCGTCCTCGTCTGGATAGACCCCGCCGGAGCCGGGCATTTCCTCGACGGGCGTGTCGCGCTCGGCGGCCGGCTCGTCGTCCTGCACCGAGGATTCGCGTTCGGACTCCGCCTGCGCCTCGGGCGCCGCGGGCTCGTCGTCGCGCTCGAGCAGCGGGTTGTCCGCCAGCACCTGCGAGATCTCGGCTTCCAGTTCGAGCGTGGACAACTGCAACAATCGGATCGATTGCTGCAGTTGTGGGGTCAGCGTCAGATGCTGACCAGGACGCAGTTCTAAAATCGGACGGGTCATAGGTACAATATTTTGCATGATGAATCAGACTTCGCCCGAGCGCGTTCGCCAGGATAGCCGCCTGATCGGCCAGACCCTGCTCAAACTTGCGCTTCCCAGACTCCTCCTGCGCGCGATCGTGATCGCCGTCGCCCTCATCATCTGGTATTTCGTCGCCAACTGGATACTGGACGCGGGCAAGCGCGTGAGCTTCGAATTCCTGCACTCGCTGGGCCAGCCCACGATGGACATGGTGCAGAAGTTCAGCCCCTACCTGTGGTGGGTCGGGGTCGGCATCTGGAGCCTCATCGTCTTCTTCGCGCTGCGCGCCTGGCTGACCGCCAGCCTGGCCTCCGGCCGCGCCACGCCGGTGCAGACCGAGGTGCTGGCCGAACTGGCGCCGCAGCTGTCCGACGAATCGCTGGGCGTGCTGCGCTGGACCTGGGGCGACCGCGAAGAACCCTTCACCGTCGGCGACCTGCGCCGTTCGCTGTCTGAAATCCGCCACAGCCGCATCGCCAAGATCGACATGGTGGCGCGCCAGGCCGAGATCCTGGAAGGCGGCGGCAAGTCCCGCGCCGGCTCCCGCGACGACGACGCCCCGCGCCGCGAAGCGCGCGCCGACCGCTACGTCGAGCCGCGCATCGGCCCCGCCCGATAAGCGACACCCCTTCCGCGCAACCCGCCAGAAGCCGCCGTCCAGGCGGCTTTTGCATTTCAGTCCCCTGCCAGCAAGCCGCTCCTATACTGGCCGGCCAGGCTCGCGCAACCGCGGGCTGCGCGTCATACCGACACCAAGCGCCGGCGGCCCTGCCGCGGCGACCGCGCGGCCGGCCTCCTGGAGTCCGCTTTCCATGTTCCGCACTTCCGTCCGGTTCGCCGCCAGCATGGCGCTGGCCTGCTCGGCCGCCCTCTCGTTCAGCGCGCCGGCCCTGGCCGCCTGGCCCGACAAGCCCATCACCTTCGTCGCCCCGTTCACCGCTGGCGGCGCCAATGACCTGGTCGCCCGCATCATCGCCAAGGCGGTCGGCGCCGCGCTGAACCAGCCCGTCATCGTCGAGAACCGTCCCGGCGCCGGCGGCGTGATCGGCGCGGCGCACGTGGCGCGCAGCCCGGCCGATGGCTACACCTACCTGGTCGGCAGCAATGGCACCGTCACCAACAGCCTGATCCGTTCCGACCAGCCGTACAAGGACGAGGCGCTGACGCCCGTCGCGCTGCTGTCGATCACGCCGTCGGTGATCGTGACCCATCCGTCCAACCCCGCCAAGGACCTGAAGGACTTCGTGGCGCGCGCCAAGCAGGCCAAGAGCGACCGCATCACCTTTTCCACGGCCGGCAACGGCAGCACGCCGCATTTCGTGGCCGAGATGCTCAAGGAGGCCACCGGCCTGCCGGTCGAGCCCATCGCCTACAAGAGCGGCTCGGAAGGCGTGAGCGCGGTGATCGGCAACCAGGTCGACGCCACCTCCGAGGCCAGCATCGTGACGCTGCCGCTGGTCCAGAGCGGCAAGCTCAAGGCGCTGGCCACCACCTGGGACAAGCGCATGGCCAGCGCGCCGGACATTCCGACCACGGCCGAGGCCGGCTTCGGCACCGTGCGCATCGGCCACTGGGCCGGCCTGTACGCGCCGACCGGCACGCCGGCAGACGTGCTCGACAAGATGAACGCGGCGGTCGAGCAGTCGCTGCAGACGCGTGAAGTGCAGGATGCGCTGCGCCAGAGCAGCATCGAGCCGGGCGGCGGTTCGCGCGCCAGCTTCGCCGAGTTCGCCGCCAACGAGCGCAAGCGCCTGGGCGAAGTGGTCAAGAACGGCCATATGCAGACGCAGTAGGCGCCTGGGCCGGCGCGCGCTCATGCTGTTGCGCGTCCGGCCGCGCGAGCCCCGCGCCACCGCGAAACGCGTGGCTCGCGCCGCGCCTGCCGGCCTGTCGAAAGAACCAGGGATTACCCTGAGACGTCACCGTAAGACAGATACGTCCCTGGCTTTTTCATTTGCGCTTGCACAAAAAGTATGTTTGACTAGCACACCTATGGCCGCTAACCGCAACCCCCTCGCGATTGCCACCGGACGCTACGACGCTCCGGTCGCCGGCCTGCGCGCTTCCTTCTTCAGCGTTGCCTCCTTCGCCGCGCTATCGCTATACCTACCGATCGGTTGCCGGGCCTAGTGCCTCGTGGTAGCTCGGCAGCCACACGCTCGCCACACGCGTATTCCCCTTTCTTTTCCTGTTTTCAAGACTGAATCCTGCCGGCCTGGCCAGTAGTTTCCGGGCATATCCACGGCAAATCCAGGCGCCAGACCGTCATCCGGGCGTGCGCCGCTTGCGGGACCCAGTCCCCGGGATTCAAAAGAAACCGATCGAGGTGTAGAGATGATGCTTGCCAACCCCGCCACCAAGTACGTACCGTTCAAGCCCTTCGCCGGCGACTATGCCGAGCGCACCTGGCCCAGCCGCCGCATCACGCAGCCGCCCATCTGGATGAGCACCGACCTGCGCGACGGCAACCAGGCCCTGATCGAACCGATGAGCGTCGAGCGCAAGCTCCGCTTCTTCGAACAGCTGGTGAAGATCGGCTTCAAGGAAATCGAAGTCGGTTTCCCGTCCGCCTCGCAGACCGACTTCGATTTCGTGCGCAAGCTCATCGACGAGAAGCGCATTCCCGAAAACGTGACCATCATCGTGCTGACGCAGTCGCGCGAAGACCTGATCAGCCGCACGGTCGAAGCCGCCGCCGGCGCCAAGCAGGCCATCGTCCACTTGTACAACGCCTGCGCCCCGGCGTTCCGCAAGGTCGTGTTCAACATGAGCCGCGACGAAATCAAGAACATCGCCACCACCGGCACGCGCCTGGTCAAGCAATACGTGGCCCAGCATCCGGAAACGCAGTGGCGCTACCAGTATTCGCCTGAGGTCTTCAGCACCACCGAACCCGACTTCGCGCTGGACGTGTCCAACGCCGTCGCCGACATCTGGCAGCCCACGCCGGCCAGCAAGATGGTGCTGAACCTGCCCGCCACCATCGAGGCCACCACGCCCAACCTGTACGCCGACCAGATCGAGTGGATGCACAAGAACCTGGCCCGCCGCGACAGCATCGTGCTCAGCGTGCACCCGCACAATGACCGCGGCACCGCCGTGGCCGCCGCCGAATTCGCCGTCATGGCCGGCGCCGACCGCATCGAAGGCTGCCTGTTCGGCAGCGGCGAGCGCACCGGCAACGTCGACCTGGTGACGCTGGCCTTGAACCTCTACACGCAAGGCGTGCACCCCGGCCTGGACTTCTCGGACATCGACGAAGTGCGCCGCTGCGCCGAGTACTGCAACCAGCTTCCCGTGCACCCGCGCCATCCCTATGCCGGCGACCTCGTGTTCACCGCCTTCTCCGGCTCGCACCAGGACGCCATCAAGAAGGGCTTCGCGCAGCAGAAGCCGGACGCCGTCTGGGAAGTGCCTTACCTGCCGATCGACCCGGCTGACCTCGGCCGCAGCTACGACGCGGTGATCCGCGTGAACAGCCAGTCGGGCAAGGGCGGCGTGTCCTACCTGCTCGAACAGGAACACGGCCTGGTGTTGCCGCGCCGCCTGCAGATCGAATTCAGCCGCGCCATCCAGCGCGTCACCGACGAGACCGGCCGCGAAGTCACGGCCGACGATGTGCACACCATCTTCAACCGCGAATACCTCGAACAGAAGTCGCCGTGGAAGCTGGTGCGCCATCGCATCGACGGCAATCCGTCGGCCGGCGAAGGCCAGCACTTCAGCATCGAGGCCGAACTCGAATACAACGGCGAACGCCGTATCGTGACGGGCAAGGGCGACGGCGCCATCTCGGCATTCGTGGCCGCGCTGGGCGTGCCGGTGCGCATCATGGACTACCACGAGCACGCCATCGGCACCGGCACCGACACCCGCGCCGCGTCCTACGTCGAACTGCGCGTGGGCGATTCCGGCACGGGCTTCGGCGTGGGCATCGACCGCGACATCGTCACGGCCTCGTTCCAGGCCGTGCTGAGCGCCGTCAACCGCCACATCAACGCCGGCGCCGACGCCACCGAACAAGAAACCGCCGAGGCCGCGTGATCCGCGCCCAGGCATGAAACGTCCGCGGCGGCGCGCCACATGCGCCGCCGACCGCCCGCCGCGCGCACCAGCGCCGGGCGCGAGGGAGACGAAGCAGCCCGCAGCAGCCAAACAGGCTGTTGCGGGCTTTTTTCATGGTCGGGCCGCCCAAGATGAAAAGCGCCCCCCTCGGGCGGGCAGCAACGCGCGCAGGGCGCGCGGCGTGGGGAGTATTTCTTGTGTCGGACCGTCTGGATATGCAAAGCCCCCTTGCGGGGGCTTTGCATCACGCCACGGACTCAGCCGCGCGGCCAGATATTCGAAGCGCCAATGTCCGGCGCCTGCGTGGCCAGCAAGCGTTCGTGCATCCAGGCGGAGATGGCCAGCGTGCGATGGTCCGCGTGACGCGGGCCGACCACCTGCAAGCCCACCGGCAGCCCTTGCGGCCCAGTGGCGAAGGGCAGGTTCAGGCAGGGCAGGCCGAACAGCGTCCAGCCGCGCGAGAACTGCGGATCGCCCGTGCCCAGGTCGGCGAAGGGCGCCTCGCCGCTGGCGCTGGGCGTGAGCAGCACGTCGTAGCGGTCGAACCATAGGTCCACCCGCGCGCGCACCTCGGCGGCGCGCGCCAGGTTGCGGTGATGTTCCTCGGCCGTGATGCGCGCGCCGGCCTCGAGCACGGACTGGATCTTGGCGCTGAGCTGCGCGGCATGCTCCAGGCGTTCGTAGGCCAGCGACTGCGAGGCCTCGTAGGCCATGATGTCGGCGTGCAGCTGCACCAGCATGCAGTCGGCGGCCGGCGGCTGCGGCACTTCCTCGACCTGGGCGCCGGCCCGCGCCAGGATGGCGGCGGCCTGGGCGTAGGCTTCCTTGGTCTCGGCCTGCGCGTGGCGCCATTGCAGGCTGCGGTACATGCCGATGCGCGGCTTGGCGTCGTAGTTCAGGTCCAGCATGCGCGGATCGCGCATCAGCACCGATGCGAACAGAGCGATGTCCGGCACGGAACGGGCGAAGCCGCCTACTGTGTCCAGCGATTCCGCCAGGCTCTTGACGCCGGCGCGCGGAATCGCGCCGAAGGTGGGCTTGAAGCCGACGATGCCGCAATACGAGGCCGGACGGATGATGGAGCCGGCGGTCTGCGAGCCCAGCGCGAAGGGCACCATGTCGTCGGCCACCGCCGCGGCCGAGCCGCTGGACGAGCCGCCGGGCGTGTAGGCCTCGTTGCGCGGATTGCGCGTGGGACCGGCCGTGTAGGTGGCGAATTCGGTGGTGACGGTCTTGCCGACCACGACCGCGCCGGCGCCGCGGCACAGCGCCACCGCGGCGGCATCCAGGCCGGGATGGTGACGCTCGTAGATGGGCGAGCCGTAGCGCGTGGGCAGGTCGACGGTGTCGAACAGGTCTTTCACGCCGATGGGCAGGCCATGCAGCGGACCGCGCAGCGGACCCTTGTCGAGTTGTTCGGCATGCTCCAGCGCCGCCTGCTTCTGCAGCGCGGTCCAGGCATGGATGGTGTTCTCGCGTTGTTCGATGCGCGCGAAGCAGGCGCGCACCAATTGCACCGCGGTCAATTCGCGCCGTTGCAGCTTGCGCGCCGCGTCAAGCGCGCCAAGTCTGTTCAAGGCAATGGACATTTGCTTTCCTCGTTCCCGGTGCCGCGCCCTGCGCGGTACTGACTTCCGCACCCGGTCCCCTTGACCGTGGCCCGCCTGCGCGGACCTGCCAATTCATGCGACGCGTCAATTAGGAAAACTACCGAAAAACCCCGGTGATTTTCATGACTCGCGTCATGCTCGCGCATGTTGGCTTCGTGTTGTTGCGTTGCTGCCAGCATAGCGCAAACCCGTGCAACACAAAGGTCATATTTGTCTTGTAAGATGAAATCGTTTTCAGCATATAAGCAAAACACAGAGACATGGCCGCGCGTCCGTCGCCCCGCTTTTCCATCATCGAAGTGGCCCGCAAGGCAGGCGTCTCGCCAGCGACGGTTTCGCGCGCGTTCAACCAGCCCGAGATCGTGCATCCGGACACGCTGGCCCATATCCGCAGCATCGCCAAGCGCGCGGGCTTTCGCCCCAACCGCGTGGGCCGCAGCCTGCGCTCGGGCAGCACCCGCACCATCGGCCTGATCCTGCCCACGCTGTCGAACCCGGTGTTCGCCGAATGCTTCGAGGGCGCCGAGCGGCGCGCGCGCGAATCCGGCTACAGCGTCATGCTGACCGCCACCGGCTATGACCCGGCGGTGGAATCGGCGGCGGTGCAGGGCCTGATGGACCATCAGGTCGACGGCCTGATCCTGACCGTGGCCGACGTGGCCAAGAGCGCCACGCTGGACGACCTGGACAGCGCCGGCATGCCCTACGTGCTGGTCTACAACGAATCCGCGTCGCATCCCTATGCCTCGGTCGACAACCGCGCCGCGGCCTGCGACATGGTCACCCATCTGGCCCAGCTGGGCCACAAGCGCATCGCGCTGGTGACGGGCCCGCTGACGGCCTCCGACCGCGCGCGGCGGCGCCTGGCCGGCGCGCGCGCCTGCGCCAAGAAGCTGGGGCTGGACGCAGTCCAGCACATCAGCATGAGCTCGCACACCGGCAGCGATGTCGAGGCGCTCAAGGCCGCGCTGCGCGGCAAGCAGGCGCCCACCGCGCTGTTCTGCTCCAACGACCTGCTGGCCACCGCCGTCATCGCCGACCTGGTCGGGCTGGGCCTGTCGGTGCCCGCAGACATCTCGGTCTGCGGCTTCGATGGCATGCGCTTCGGCGCCTTGCTCACGCCGCCGCTGACCACGGTGGCGCAGCCCAGCGACGGCATCGGCCAGGCGGCCTGTTCCAACCTGCTGGCGCAGATCCACGGCCAACCTCCGCAATCGAACCGCCTGCCGCACTGCATCGTGGTGGGCGGCACGGCGGCGGCGGTGCGGCGCTGAACGCGCGCGCCGCCCTTACACCCCACGGATTCTTCATGCTCATCGCACAAATCACAGACCTGCACATGCGCACGCCGGGCGACAAGGCCTACGGCATCATCGACCCCGCCGCCTTCCTCGGCCCGGCCGTGCGCGCGCTCAACGCGCTGTCGCCGCGCCCCGATTGCGTGCTCATCACCGGCGACCTGACCGACCTGGGCCGCCCGCATGAATACGCGCACCTGCGCGCGCAGCTGCAGGCGCTGGAAATGCCGTATTTCCTGCTGCCCGGCAACCACGACGACCGCGCGGGCCTGCGCGCCGCGTTCCCCGACCACGCCTACCTGCAAGGCGCGAGCCCGTTCATCCAGTACTCGGTCGACACCTATCCGCTGCGCCTGCTGGCGCTGGACACCGTGGTGCCGATGAAGAGCCACGGCGAACTCTGCGGCGAGCGCCTGGCCTGGCTGGAGCAACAACTCGCGCAGCAACCAGGCCGGCCCACGCTGGTGCTGATGCACCATCCGCCGTTCCTGACCGGCATCGAGCACATGGACGCCATCGGCCTCTTGGCCGGCGCGCCCGAGCTGGAGCGCATCGTGTCGCGCCATCCCAATGTCGAGCGCGTGCTCTGCGGTCACCTGCACCGGACCATCTTCCAGCGCTTCGGCGGCACCATCGCCTCGACCTGTCCGGGCACCGCGCACCAGCTGGCGCTGGAGCTGGGCCCGCGGCCGACGCTGCAATACATCATGGAACCGCCGGGCTACCAACTGCATTGGTGGAACGACGGCCGGCTGGTCACGCATCACGCCGTGATTGGGGAATACCCCGGTCCTTACCCCTTCGCCTGAGGCCGCATCCGGATTACAAACACAGGGCTGCCATACACCCGTCATGTTTGCGCTGCACAATGAAAAGGTTTTCATCAGCAGCGACAATGCGGCTCCGCCAAACGCAACGACCCGATAGATCTACGAGAAAGCATGTCATCCATCGTCCTGGATAAGCTGACCAAGCAATACAACGGCGCCGCCGCCATCCACGGCGTGAGCTTCACGGTCCCGGCCGGCAGCTTCACCGTGCTGCTGGGCCCGTCGGGCTGCGGCAAGTCCACCACGCTGCGCATGATCGCCGGACTGGACACGCCCACGTCCGGCACCATCCACATCGGCGACCGCGACGTCACGCAGCTGCCGCCGGCCAAGCGCCGCATCTCCATGGTGTTCCAGTCCTATGCGCTGTTCCCGCACCTGTCGGTGCGCGAGAACATCCTGTTCGGCCTGAAGGTGCGCAAGGAGCCGGCGCGCGACTACGAGCGCCGCCTGCAGCGCGTGGCCGGCCTGCTGGGCCTGGGCCACCTGCTGGACCGCAAGCCGTCGCAGCTGTCCGGCGGCCAGCAGCAGCGCGTGGCGCTGGGCCGCGCCGTGATTTCCGAAGCGCCGGTCTGCCTGATGGACGAGCCGCTGTCCAACCTGGACGCCCAGCTGCGCCACGACATGCGCCGCGAGATCCGCGCGCTGCAGCAGGACCTGGGCATCACCATGGTGTACGTGACGCACGACCAGACCGAGGCCATGAGCATGGCCGACCAGGTGGTGCTGCTGCGCGGCGGCCAGATCGAACAGCACGACACGCCTGACGGCCTGTACGCGCGCCCGGCCAGCGAATTCGCCGCGCGCTTCATCGGCACGCCGCCCATGAACCTGATCGGCCTGGCCGCGCCGCAAGGCGCGACCGTGATCGCCGGCGCGCAGGGCCCGGCCGTGGCCGGCGCGCCCGCCGGCGCGGTCAAGCTGGGCGTGCGCCCCGAACACATCCGCATCGACGGCGAGGGCCGCGAGGCCACCGTGGAAAGCGTGGAATTCTTCGGCGCCGACTCCATCGTGGTCTGCCGCATGGGCGACACCAGCGGCGTGGCCGTGCGCGTGGGCGGGCACATGCGCGCCCGCGCCGGCGAGACGCTGCGCCTGTCCTGGCCCGACGAACAACAGCATTTCTTTGCCGCCGATTCGGCGGTCATCAACACCGCCGGGCGCTGAAGCGCCCACCTCAGGAAAGGAAACACGACATGCGACGCATCGTACTCAAGACCCTGGCCGCCAGCCTGGCCGCCGCCTGCCTGTCGCTGCCGGCGCAGGCCCAGCAGAAGCCGGTGGAAGTGGAGTTCTACTACCCGGTGGCCGTGGGCGGCCCGATCACCAAGATCGTCGACGACATGGTGACGGACTTCCAGAAGGAAAACCCCAACATCAAGATCAAGCCGATCTACGCGGGCTCGTACCAGGACTCGATCGCCAAGGCGCTGACCGCGCTGAAGGGCGGCACGCCGCCGCAGCTGGCCGTGCTGCTGTCGACCGACATGTTCACGCTGATCGACGAAGACGCCATCGTGCCGATCGACTCGCTGGCCAAGAGCGATGCCGACAAGAAGTGGCTGGGCAGCTTCTACGACGCCTTCATGCAGAACAGCCGCAGCGGCGGGCATACCTGGGGCGTGCCGTTCCAGCGCTCGACCATCGTGATGTACTACAACAAGGACCTGTTCAAGGCCGCCGGCCTGGATCCCGAGCGCGCGCCCGCCACCTGGGCCGAGCTGGTCGAATACGGCAAGAAGCTGACCAAGCAGGACGCCTCGGGCAACACCACGCAATGGGGCATCGAGATCCCCTCGGGCGGCGCCTTCGCCTACTGGCTGTTCCAGGCCCTGACCACGCCCAACGGCGCGATCCTGATGAACGAGGCCGGCAACGAGGTCTACCTGGACAAGCCCGCCGTGGTCGAGGCCGCGCAATACTGGCGCGACCTGGCCGCCAAGCACAAGATCATGCCCAGCGGCACGATCGACTGGGGCACCACGCCCAAGGACTTCCTGGAAAAGAAGGCCGCCATGGTCTGGACCACCACCGGCAACCTGACCAACATCCGCAAGAACGCCGACTTCCCGTTCGGCGTGGCCATGATGCCGCAGCAAAAGCGCGGCGGCAGCCCGACCGGCGGCGGCAACTTCTACATCTTCAAGAGCGGCACGCCTGAGCAGCAGCAGGCCGCGCTGAAGTTCGCGCAATGGGTCACCACGCCCGAGCGCGCCGCCGACTGGAGCATCGCCACCGGCTACGTGGCCGTGACGCCCGCCGCCTGGCAGACCGACAAGATGAAGAAGTACGCGCAGGACGTGCCGGCCGCCGCCGTGGCGCGCGACCAGCTGGAAGTCAGCGTGGCCGAATTCTCGACGCACGAGAACCAGCGCGTGACCAAAGTGCTGAACGACGCGCTGCAAGCCGTGCTGACCGGCTCGAAGGCGCCGCAGCAGGCGCTGACGGACGCCCAGCGCGAAGCCGACCGCATACTGCGTTCCTACAAGTAATCACGTTCCAGCACGATGAATCGCTCTTTGAATGCGCTTTACGGCTGGCTGCTATTGCTGCCAGCCGTCGTGCTGCTCGCCGCGTTCACGCACTACCCGGCGCTGGCGACGCTTTGGCACAGCTTCTACTCCACGCCCAAGGGCGCGCGTCCGGCCCGCTATGTCGGGCTGGACAACTACGCGGTCCTGCGCGATGACCCGGTGTTCTGGCAATCGCTGTGGAACAACCTGTGGTTCGCGCTGGGCACCATTCCCACCTCGATCGGCATCGCGCTGATCATGGCGCTCTGGGTCAACCGCAACCTCGCGGGGCGCGGTTTCCTGCGCATGGCCTACTTCACGCCGACGGTGCTGCCCATGGTGGCGGTGGCCAACATCTGGCTGTTCTTCTACACGCCGCAGTACGGCCTGATCGCCCAGGTGATGCAGCTGTTCGGCTCGCCCGGCCCCAACTGGCTGGGCGACCGCGCCACGGCGCTGCCGGCGCTGATGCTGGTCACGGTGTGGAAGGAGTCGGGTTTCTTCATGATCTTCTACCTGGCCGCCCTGCAGACGGTATCGCCGTCGCTGCGCGAGGCGGCCATGCTGGAAGGCGCGTCGCGCTGGCAGTATTTCCGGCGCGTGCTGTGGCCGCTGCTCATGCCCACCACGCTGTTCGTGCTGATCAACGCGCTGATCAACGCCTTCCGCCTGGTCGACCACGTGGTCGTGATGACCAAGGGCGGGCCCGACAACGCCAGCACGCTGCTGCTGTACTACATCTACCAGGTGGGTTTCAGCTTCTGGGACACCGCCTACGCCGCCACGCTGACCGTGGTGCTGCTGGTGGTGCTGGCGCTGACCGCGCTGATCAAATTCCGCTGGCTGGACCGCAGGACGCACTATCAATGAAAGACAAGCTAGACACCCTGGGTGCCTGGGCGCTGGGCCTGCTGTGGATCCTGCCGCTGGCCTATGCCATGTGGGCCGCCTTCCATCCGCCGGCCTACGCGACCCGCTTCGACCTGTTCGCGCCGCTGACGCTGGACAATTTCGTGCGCGCCTGGAATGCGGCGCCGTTCCCGCGCTACTTCCTCAACACCTTCCTGCTGGTCACGATGGTGCTGGCCGCGCAGCTGGTGCTGTCCACGCTGGCCGGCTACGCCTTCGCGCGCTTCGAGTTCCGTGGCCGCGACTTCGTCTTCATGCTGGTGCTGCTGCAGCTGATGATCATGCCGGACGTGCTGCTGGTCGAGAACTACCGCTCGATGAGCCAGCTGGGCATACGCGACACGGTGTTCGCCATCGGCCTGCCGTACTTCGCTTCGGCCTTCGGCATCTTCCTCTTGCGCCAGACCTTCAAGACCGTGCCGCGCGAGCTGGAAGAGGCCGCGCGCATGGAAGGCGCCAATGCGCTGCAGGTGCTGATGAAGGTCTACGTGCCGCTGGCCAAGCCTATCTACGTGGCCTACGGGCTGGTGTCGGTCAGCCACCACTGGAACAACTTCCTGTGGCCGCTGATCATCACCAACTCGGTGGAATCGCGCCCGCTGACCGTGGGGTTGCAGGTGTTCTCGTCGACCGACCAGGGCATCGACTGGTCCGTCATCACGGCCGCCACGCTGATGTCCGCCGCGCCGCTGCTGATCGCGTTCCTGCTATTCCAGCGCCAGTTCGTGCAGTCGTTCATGCGTGCAGGGATCCGCTAGATCACCCCAACCCCAGCGCTGCATGAATATCGGGACCGCACGGAGCCGGCTTTGCCGGTCCGTAGCGGTGCCCCCTTGAGGGGGAAGCGCGCAGCGCTTCGGGGGTGGGCCTTACCCCTAGTCGAGTTTCACGCCGGCGCGCTTGACCACCTCGGCCCACTTCGGGATGTCGCTGCGCATCAGGTCCTTCAGCGCCTCGGGCGTCGAGGATTCCAGGATCAGCCCTTCCTCGGCGAAGCGCTTTTTCATGTCGGGATCTTCCAGCGCCTTCACGAGCATGGGCTGCAGCTTGTCGATGACGGGCTGCGGCAGGCCCTGGGGCGCGACGACCGCGTACCAGGTGGTGGCGTCCAGGCCCGTCACGCCGCTTTCGGCGGCCGTGGGCACCTCGGGAATGGCCGACAGGCGCTGGTTGCCGGTAATGGCCAGCGCGCGCACCTGCTTGGCGCGGTATTGCTGCAGCATCTCGGCCACCTGTGTCACGCCCATGTCCAGCTCGCCCGACACCATCGCCATGACCACGGGCGCGCTGCCCTTGTACGGCACGTGCACCATCGCGCCCTTGGTGTTGACGTTGAGCAGTTCGCCGGTCAGGTGCGTGATGCTGCCGGCGCCCGACGAGCCGTAGTCCAGCGCGCCGGGCTGCGCCGTGGCGGCGGCGATCAGTTCCTTCAGGTTGTTGGCCTTGACGCCGGGATTCACGGCGAAGACCAGCGGGCTGCGGCCGACCAGCGTCAGCGGCGTGAAGTCCTTCAGCGGATCATAGGTGAGCTTGGTGTACAGGCTGGGCGCCGTCGCCAGCGTGGAGACGTTGCCCAGCAGCAGCGTGTAGCCGTCGGGCGCGGCCTTGGCCACCGACGCCGTGCCGATGGTGCCGCCGGCGCCGGCGCGATTCTCGACCACCACGGTGGCGCCGTAGGTTTCGTTCAGGCTCTTGGCCAGCGAGCGCGCCAGGATGTCGGCCGCTCCGCCCGGCGGGAAGGGCGTGACCAGCCGGATGGGCTTGTCGGGATAGCCCTGCTGGGCAAGCGCGGCGGAAGGCGCGGCGGTGGCGAGCGCCAGAATGCTGACAAACAACCCGAGCTTGCTTTGGACCCACAGGTTCATGCTTTTCTCCTCGTTGTGATGATTCGTCTTGCCTATGCTTTCGTTGCCTCGCGCCGGCGCGCTTGCCGCTACGCGCCGATGCGCTCGAGCTTCCGCGCCCTTGCCTGCCGCGCGCGCCGCTAACGCGGCGGATGCGTGGCCAGCCAGTGGCGCGCGATGTCGGCGCGGCCGCAGACCCATACGCCGGACTGGCGCGCCACATGATCCAGGAAGCGTTCCAGGCCCGCCGCGCGGCCGGGATGGCCCACCAACCGCAGATGCAGGCCCACCGACATCATGCGGGGCCGCTGCGCGCCTTCGCGGTACAGCATGTCGAACGCGTCCTTCAGGTATTCAAAGAAGTCCTGGCCGGTGGCCATGCCGCCTCGGATGAACTTGGCATCGTTGTTGGCCAGGCCATAGGGCAGCACCAGATGCGGACGGCCATCCACCTGCACGTAGTAGGGCAGCTCGTCGTTGTAGGCGTCGGAGTCGTACAGGAAGCCGCCTTCCTCGGCCACCAGCTTGCGCGTGTTGACGCTGGGACCGTAGCGGCAATACCAGCCCAACGGGCGCGCGCCGACCGAGGCCTCGATCGAGGCGACGGTGCGGCGGATGCGCTCGCGCTCTTCGGCCTCGGTCAGCGTCTGGTGGCGCTCCCAGCGCCAGCCGTGCGCGCACACGTCCCAGCTGGCGTCGCGGATGGCGGCGCAGACCTGCGGGTTGCGTTCCAGCGCCAGCCCGCAGCCGAAGATGGTGGCCGGCATGCCGCGCGCTTGCAACAGCCGCGCGACGCGCCAGAAGCCGACGCGGCTGCCGTACTCGAACATGGATTCGGCCGCCAGGTCGCGGCCGGCGAAGCCGCCGCCCCCGCCTTCGGTCAGCGCCGACTCCGAGGCCTCGTCGCCATCCAGCACGGACAGCTCGCCGCCTTCTTCGTAGTTGACGCAAAGGTTCAGCGCGATGCGCGCGTCGCCGGGCCATCGCGCATGGGGCAGGTCGGATCCGTAGCCGACGAAGTCGCGCCTCAGGTGGGGATGATCGGGTTGCATGGGCTTGGGCGAGTCCTTGAGCAGATCTTCAGGTGGCGGGATCAGAGCGCGGGCGGGACGCCGGCAGGGTGCAGTCGATGGCGATGGAAACGCTGTCCGGCATCTTCCAGAACACATCGTCGTCGCCGGCGCCGGTCAAGGTCATGGTCACGGCGAACTGGGCCGGCGCGCGCAGCGTCGACAGGCCCTGGTGCCAGACGCCAGTCCGATAGCACACGCCCTGGCTGCCGCTGGCGACGAAGGCGCGCAGCCGTTCCAGGTCCGGCTCGCCCTGCGCATCGTCCGGCGCCACGACGACCAGATAGGGGGTGTTGTCCAGCGGGATGAAGGTCTGCGAAGAATACGGATGACGTTCCAGCAGCAGCACGGGGCAGGGCTGGGGTATGGCGCTTTCCACCCGGCTGACCCAGATCGCCGTGCGCGCGGCCGGCGCCGAGTGCGCGTAGGGCAGGGCCAGATGCCTGCGGCGTTCATTGCCGGCATGTTCCACCACTTCGCCGAATTCGGCGAAGGCCTGCGATGTCAGCGGTTCGGCGACGATGCAACGCGCCAGGCGCGCGGCGTCAGTCTTCATGCGGCAGATACCCCAGCGTGCGCGCGAACGCGCGCCGCACGGCGCCCAGGTGCGCCGTCATGGTCGCGCGCGCCCGTTCGGCGTCGCCGGCCTGCAGCGCCTGCACGATGGCCAGGTGCTCGGCCCGCGCCTGCACCGCGCGCTGCGACAGGCGCTCGACGTTGCACAGGCGCGCGCGCCGGCGCGCGTCGGCGATCATCGCGGCCATGGACTTGTTGCCGCAATAGGCGGCCACCAGCTCGTGCACCTCGTTGTCCGCGGTCCAGGTCGATTCGCCCCCGGCCGCGCTGTAGCGCATCACGTCTTCCAGCCGCGCCTTGACGGCGGCCAGCTTGTCGCCGGGAATCCGGCCGGCCGCCATGGCGGCGGCCTGGCCTTCCAGCAGCTGGCGGATCTGCAGCAGCTCCAGCAATTCGGTCACGCCGAAGGCATGGACCACCACGGAGCCATTGGACAGGCGCTTGAGAATGCCTTCGCCCAGCAGCCGGTTCAGTGCGGCGCGCATGGGCGTGCGCGACACGTTCAGCTCTTCGGCCAGGCGGCGCTCTTCCAGCACTTCGCCCGGGCCGATCTGGCGCGCCGCGATGCGGTCGAGCAGGGCCTGGTAGGTGCGTTCGGACACGCTCAGCGCCGGGCCGTCACAGCCGGCGGCCTCGTTTTCGACGGAATGGCCTGTCAGTTCGATGTTCATGTTCCCATTGGAATCCTTCTGGGATCCCACCTGAATTCCAACTGACTATAGCCCGAAGCCAGGCGTGTGCGGCCTGGGAAATACCCTAGCTGGGAAAGGCGGCGCGTGACGCCGCCGCCCGGGGCACGGTCGGGCCAGGTGACATGCGGAAAGGAAACGCCAGATGCGGGCGATGCCCAGGCGGGTCGGCGGGCGCGAGGCCCGGCCAGGAAATCAGGTCGCGGCGGAGCCCGCCCCGCCGTGTCACGAACATCCGCCCCGTTGCGGGGCGGACGGGCGGATCAGTAACCGACCGTCAGGCCGGGCAGGTCCACGGTGATGCGCGGGCGCTCCAGCGCCAGGGCCAGGTGTTCGGCGAACTCGCGCGCTTCCTTCTCGTCGGTGGAGAGCACGTCATAGCCCAGCGCGTCGGCCACGCCCAGCACCTTGTCCAGCAGCAGGACCTTGCCGCTGGGGCGCAGCGGCTCGCAGCCCAGGGTTTCCCAGGCGCTGTCGAACCAGTCGCGCGCGTCGCTCTGGCGCTGCGGCGAGGGCTCGACGGTGGCATTCAGGTCCAGCGAGCGCCGGGTGTCGAAAACGATGGTGATGTCGCTGCGCATGGGGCAGGTTCCTTGATGTGGCGTCAGCCGGCAAGCGTAGGCAAAAATCGCCGGACAGATTGTCCGCCCGGCGACATTGCTACCAGCCGCGCGACACTTCCCAGGTGACTTCGGCGCCGGCGGCCTGCGACTGGCGCATCATGTCCAGCAGCGGAAAGGCGCGTTCCTTCAGGCCCACGGCGCGCGCCATCGGCGCCACCGGCTGCTTGTCGTCGTCCTCGTCGTCATCATGGCCGCTCTTCTGGTAGTCGGCGATGGCGCGCTCGATGCCCTGGATGGCCGGACCGAGCTGGTCCGCTGTGAACACGCCGCGTTCCGGAATCTTGTCCCCGAAGGACTTGCCCGCGGCCTGCAGCAGCGCGCCGGCGTGGTCGGTCAACATCAGCACTTCGGCCACGACCTTGGAATGAAAAGTGATCAGCATATTCCTGTCTCCGGGATGGGGTGGGACTTCATAACACTACCGCAACCCCGCCCCGGATGCCACCGGCCATCCGGCGCCTGGCCTAGCTCCTTGATTTCATTGGCGCTTTGAACGCGCCGCCGGAAACGCCGCGGCATGCCTGCACGGGCCGGCCCGCCCCCGGCAACCGCCGGTCCGGCCGCCAAATCAACTATGATTCAGGGGATTCCCGTGACAGCAGGACCTGCGGCGGCCACGAATCCGGCGCCGACGCGCCGCGCATCCCTGGACGCCCCCGGCCAGCCCGGCCCGGCCGCCTGCGCCACTCATACCGAACCACTCCGGACGCCCATGCTCCTCGAGCAACAGAAACAACTCATTTCCCTGATCCAGGCCGCCGTCGCGCAAAGCCTGCCCGACGCCCAGCCCAACGTGCTGCTGGAGCGCCCCAAGGTCGCCGCCCACGGCGACGTCGCCACCAATGTGGCCATGCAGCTGGCCAAGCCGGCCAAGCGCAATCCGCGCGAGCTGGCCCAGGCCATCGTCGACGCCCTGATGGCGCAGCCCGATGCCCGCGCCCTGGTCGAGAGCGCCGAGATCGCCGGCCCCGGCTTCATCAACCTGCGCGTCACCCCCGCCGCGCGCCAGGCCGTCATCGCGACGGTGGCCGAGCAGGGCGCCTCCTATGGCCGCGCGCCGCGCACGGGCGAGAAGATCCTGGTCGAGTTCGTGTCCGCCAACCCCACCGGCCCGCTGCACGTGGGCCATGCCCGCCAGGCCGCGCTGGGCGACGCCCTCTGCCGCCTCTACGACGCCAGCGGCTGGGACGTGACCCGCGAGTTCTATTACAACGACGCCGGCAACCAGATCGAGAACCTGGCCATCAGCGTGCAGGCCCGCGCCCGCGGCCTGACGCCGGATTCGCCCGAATGGCCGGCCGACGGCTACAAGGGCGACTACATCAGCGACAACGCCAGCGACTACCAGGCCGGCAAGACGCTGCAGGCCTCCGACGGCGCGCCGGTCACCGCCAGCGGCGACATCGCCAACCTGGACGACATCCGCGCCTTCGCCGTGGCCTACCTGCGCCGCGAACAGGACCTGGACCTGCAGGCCTTCGGCCTGGCGTTCGACAACTACTACCTGGAAAGCTCGCTCTACACCTCCGGCCGCGTCGAGGCCACGGTGAAGGCGCTGATCGCCGGCGGCCACACCTACGAAGACGGCGGCGCGCTGTGGCTGCGCACCACCGAACTGGGCACCGGCGACGACAAAGACCGCGTCATGCGCAAGAGCGAGGGCGGCTACACCTACTTCGTGCCCGACGTGGCCTATCACAAGGCCAAGTGGGAACGCGGCTTCCACCGCGCCGTGAACATCCAGGGCAGCGACCACCACGGCACCGTGGCGCGCGTGCGCGCCGGCCTGCAGGCGCTGGAAGAGGGCATCCCGAAGGACTACCCGTCCTACGTGCTGCACAAGATGGTCAAGGTCATGCGCGGCGGCGAAGAGGTCAAGATCTCCAAGCGCGCCGGCAGCTACGTCACCATGCGCGACCTGATCGACTGGGTCGGCCGCGACGCCGTGCGCTACTTCCTGATCCAGCGCCGCGCCGACACCGAGTTCGTGTTCGACGTGGACCTGGCGCTGTCCAAGAGCGACGAGAACCCCGTCTACTACATCCAGTACGCGCACGCCCGCATCTGCTCGGTGATCGCCAACGCCGGCATGCCGGCCGACGACGTCGCCCGCGCCGACGCCGCGCTGCTGACCGCGCCGACCGAATTCGCGCTGATGCAGCGCCTGGCCGAGTTCCCGCAAGTGGTGGCCCTGGCCGCCCAGGACCTGTCGCCGCACCATATCGCCTTCTGGCTGCGTGATTGCGCGTCCGACTTCCACGCCTGGTACAACGCCGAGCGCGTGCTGGTCGACGACACCGCCCTGAAGCTGGCGCGCCTGCGCCTGGCCGCCACCACCCGCCAGGTGCTGGCCAACGGCCTGGAGCTGATGGGCGTGTCGGCGCCGGAGCGGATGTAACATCGGCACATGGCGACCAAGCGCAAATCCTCCGGCCGGTCGGGCGAAAGCGGCAGCACCCTGTACGGGGCGCTTGCCGGCCTGCTGATCGGCCTCATCGTCGCCGCGGTGGTGGCGTTCTACGTGACCAAGGCGCCGGTGCCCTTCGTGGACCGCGCCAGCCGCGACGCCGGCAAGCTGCCCGACCCGCGCCAGGCGCCGGATCCCAACGCCGGCCTGTACGGCCGCGACGGCGCGGCGGGCACGCCGCCCAGCGGCCCCACCGCGACCACGCCGGCGCCGCTGCCCGGCACCGGCACGGCCGGCGCCGATACGCCGCCGTCCAAGTCCGACGACCTGGGCGCGCTGATCGCCACGCTGCCGACGTCCAACAACAAGCCGGCAGCCGCGGCCGTGGCGCCGCCCCCCGCCGCGCCCAATCCGCTGCCCACGCCGATCGCCAAGGTCGCGCCGACGCCAGCCCCGGCGCCCAAGGCCAGCGCGCCCGCGGCATCGGCGTCCGCCTCGGCATCGGCCAACGGCTCCTACTATCTGCAGGCCGGCGCCTTCCGCAGCGCCGACGACGCCGAATCGCTCAAGGCCCGCATCATCCTGCTGGGCCTGCCGGTGTCGGTGCAGAAGGCCGAAGTCAACGGCAAGTCGCTGAACCGCGTCCGCGTGGGGCCGTATGCCCGCCTGGACGACATGAACCGGGCGCGCGGGCGCCTGGGCGAGAACAAGATCGAAACCGCGGTGGTGCGGCAGTGAATGGCCGCATTGAACTAATCCGGCCTTGGGCCTGTCTGTAACGTTTTCTCCAGGAACCTCATACCCATGCTGTCCCAAAAGCTCATCCGCCTTATGGCCGCCGCCGCCCTGACCGCGACGGCCTTCCTCAGCCCGGCGAGCCACGCCCAGGGCGGCGCCCAGCAATACCAGGCGATCAACCCGCCGCTGCCGTCGGACACCCCGGGCAAGATCGAAGTGCTGGAATTCTTCGCCTACACCTGCCCGCACTGCGCCGCCATGGAACCGCTGGTCGAGGACTGGGCCAAGACCGCCCCGCCCGACGTGGTGCTCAAGCAGGTGCCGATCGCCTTCAACGCCGGCATGAAGCCGCTGCAGCAGCTGTACTTCACGCTGATCGCGCTGGAACGCCCCGACCTGCACGCCAAGGTCTTCACCGCCATCCATGGCGAGCACAAGCGCCTGATCGACAAGAAGGCCATGGGCGAATGGGCCGCCGCGCAAGGCGTGGACCGCGCCAAGTTCGATTCCGTGTTCGATTCGTTCAGCGTCCAGACCCAGGTGCAGCGCGCCAACCAGCTGGCCGAGGCCTATCGCATCGACGGCACGCCGTCCTTCGCCGTGGGCGGCAAGTTCATGACCTCGCCGGTCATGGCTGGCAACAGCTACGAAGGCGCGCTGAAGGAAGTGACGCGCCTGATCCCGATGGCCCGCGGCAACTGAGCGCGCCAGGCTGCGCCCGACAGGGCGCGGGAATGAAAAATGCCCCCGGGTTCCCGGGGGCATTTTTCATGGGCGCCGTTCACAGCGCCCCCGATTTCAGACCGGTCCTATTTCGCCTGATCCAGCGCCTGCGCCAGATCCGCGATCACGTCCTCGGTCGATTCCAGGCCGATGTGCAGCCGCACCACGGCGTTCTGGCCCTCGCCCCAGTAGCGGTGCTTGGACAGGTCCTTGGGCGAGACCAGCTGCACCAGGCTCTCGTAGCCGCCCCAGGAAAAGCCGATGCCGAACAGCGTCAGCGCATCGACGAACTTGCGCGCATTCTCAGGCGACAGGCGCAGCTCCACCGACAGCATGCCGTTCGAGCCGGTGCAGTCGCGCTGCCACAGCGCATGGCCGGGATCCTCGGGCCAGGCGGGATGGAACAGGCGCACGGTCTCGGGCCTGCTCTTGAAGAATTCGCAGACCTGCAAGGCGTTGCGCGCATGCTGGGCCATGCGGATCGGCATGGTGCGCACGCCGCGCAACGCCAGCCAGGCGTCGTCGGCGCTGATGGAATAGCCCATCGCGTACTGCGTGCGGTTGAGCTTGCGCGCGATCTCTTCATCGTTGGTCACCACCGCGCCCAGCATCAGGTCGGAGTGGCCGCCCACGTACTTGGTGCCGGCGATCACCGACACCTGCGCGCCCAGCGTCAGCGGACGATAGATGTAGCCCGAGCCCCAGGTGTTGTCGGTGGCCAGCACCAGGCCGTGGCGCTGCGCGAAGGCCGCCATCGCGCCCATGTCCAGCATCTCGAACAGCAGCGAGCCCGGCGATTCCACGTACAGCAGGCGCGTGTTCGGACGCACCAGCTCGTCCAGCGCGTCGTCGGCCGAGAAGTACGTGATGTCGATGTTCAGGCGCTTGAGCACGGCGTCGTCCAGCTCGCGCATCGGGCCGTACACGCAGTCCGAGATCAGCGCGTGATCGCCCGCCGAGCACAGCGCCAGCATCACCATCGTCATGGCCGACAGGCCCGACGAGGCCAGGTAGCAATGCGTGCCGCCTTCCAGCTGCGCGAAGACCTCTTCCAGCGCGGCATGCGTGTCCATGCCCATGCGGCCGTAGGTGGTGGCGCGCTGGCCGGCGGCCTTGGTGCGCTGCGCATTCTCCAGCGCGGCCAGGTTCTGGAAGCGCACGGTGCTGGCGCGCATGGCCGGCAGCGGCACCGGCGCGGTGCCGGTGGCGGGGTTGAACGGGGCCGTGCCGGCATGCTGCAGGACGGTGTCGATGTGCGGATGGGGCGTCTTCAAGGCAGGCTCGCGTGGTTCGGGGATCGGAAAGCGACAGTCGGAAAATAGTACCGCGCGAAAGTGCCGCGCGGCGTTCGGCGCGATGGTCAGCGCGACAGCCAGGTCACCGCCTCGTCCAACGTGGCGCGGCTGGTGCGATAGCTGTTGGCCGGATGGGCCGTGTCTTCATAACCAAAGGAAATACCGCAGACCACGCGGCGCGCCGGATCGATGTCCAGCGTCTCGCGCAGCACCTCGGGATACATGGCCAGGGACGCCTGCGGCACCGCGGCCACGCCGTTGGCCTGCGCCGCCAGCAGGAAGGTGGCCACATAGCCGCCGCAGTCGATGGCGCCGTACTCGCCCAGCGCGGCGTCGGTGCTGATCACCGCCACGTGCGGCGCGTCGAACAGCTGGAAGTTGCGCAGCTCCTGGCGGCGGTAGCCTTCGCGGTCGCCGCGCGCCACGCCCACGGCGCCATAGAGCTGGAAGCCGGCCTCGCGGCGGCGCGCCAGATAGGCGTCGCGGTACTCGGCAGGGAAGGGGAAGTCCGGCGTGAAGCCGGGCTGCTCGGCGCGCGCCAGCAGCGCCTGCCGCAGCCGTTCGGTGGCCGCGCCCTCGGTCACCGCCACCTGCCAGGGCTGGCAGTTGCACCAGGACGCGGTGCGCTGCGCCAGCGCCAGGATGCGCTCGATGACGGCGCGCGGCACCGGTACGGGCAGGAAGGCGCGGCAGCTGTGGCGCTCGCGCAGCCAGGTTTCCAGCGGCTGGTCGCCAGCGATGGGGCTTTCGGTGGACACGGTGTCTCCTGTCTGATGTTCGTCTTGCGCGCCGGCGGCCCCCCGCGCTTATGGTTCGCGGTTCGTGGCCCTGGCGGCACGCCGGAATGCCGGCGCGCCGTCTCGCGGTTTGCCCGTATCATGCCACTTCCGGCCGATGACGGCCGGCAACACCCTGCCGCCGGAACTCCCATGCTGCCCCTGGACAACCTGATCGCCTTCTTCGGCATCGCCGTGCTGCTGGCCCTGACGCCGGGGCCGGACAATCTTTTCGTGCTGATGCAATCGGCCATCTGGGGCCGCAAGGCCGGCATGTTCGTGGTGCTGGGGCTGGCCACGGGCATCCTGGGCCATACGATGGCGGTGGCGATCGGACTGGCGGCGGTGTTCGCCGCCTCGCCCATGGCCTTCACCGCGCTCAAGCTGGCGGGCGCGGCCTACCTGCTGTATCTCGCCTGGCAGATCCTGCGCGCGCCGGTCGGCCCGGAACAAGGCCAGCGGCCCGAGCCGCAGAAGCCCGCCGCGCTGTACCGCCGCGGCATCATCATGAACCTGACCAATCCGAAGGTGCTGCTGTTCTTCTTCGCCTTCCTGCCGCAGTTCACCTCGCCCGCGCTAGGCCCCATCGGCCCGCAGACGGTGCAGCTGGGCGCGGTGTTCATGCTGGCCACGCTGCTGGTGTTCGGCGCCATCGCCTTCTTCTCGGGCGCGTTCGGCGAGCTGCTGCAGCGCTCGGTGACGGCGCGGCGCTGGCTGAACCGGATCGCGGCGCTGGTGTTCGTGGGGCTGGCGCTGCGGCTGGCGACGGCGTCGCGCTGAGGCGCGACGCGTCCACGCTTGAAAATCAGGCCGCCGTGAAGCGCACGATGCCGTCGGCGTCCTGCGCGCGCTTGAGCTTGCCTTCGAAGTACAGCGCATGCAGGTGCGCCAGGGCCTCGCCCATGGCGAAGGTCAGCTGGTGCAGGTCCAGCTTGCGCTTGAACAGCACGGGCACGATGTCCGACGTGGACTTCGGCCCCTGCGCACAGGCCTCCAGCACTTCGGCCAGGCGATCGCGGTGGTGCTCGTGCTGCTGCGCGATGCGCGCGTGCAGCCCCTGGAACGGACGGCCATGCGAGGGCAGCACCAGCGTGTCCTCGGCCAGGTCGGCGTAGCCATCCAGCGAACGCAGGTACAGCGGCAGCGGATTGGCGTCGGGCTCGTAGTCGAACACGCTGACGTTGGTGGAAATGCGCGGCAGCACCATGTCGCCGGAGATCAGCACGCGCAGGTCGGGCGCGTACAGCGAGGCATGCTCGGGCGCATGGCCGTAGCCCACGATGACGCGCCAGTCGCGGCCGCCGATGCGGACCTGGTCGCCGTGCAGGATGCGCGTGTAGCGCGTCGGCATGGCCGGTACCAGGCCGGGATAGTAGTTGGCGCGCTGGCGGATCTGTTCCTGCGCGGCGGGATCGACCAGTCCGTGGCGCGCGAAATGGTCCACCGCCGACTGGCCGCCGGGGCCCACGCCATCGCCGCCGCGACGCGAGGACCAGAGCGAGGCCACCATGAAATCCGTCATGGTCATCCACAGCTCGGCGTTCCAGCGCTCGCACAGCCAGTGCGCCAGGCCGACGTGGTCGGGATGCATGTGCGTGACCAGCACGCGCAGCACCGGCAGGCCTTCCAGTTCCTGCTCGAACACCCGCTCCCACAGCGCCTTGACCTCGTCGCGGGCGATGCCGCAGTCGACGATGGTCCAGCCCTGGCGTCCGTTGAGCTCGTCGCGCAGCAGCCACAGGTTGATATGATCCAGCGCGAAAGGCAGCGGCATGCGGATCCACTTCACGCCGTCGGCGACCGCCTGGGCCTTGCCGGGTTCGGGCTGGACATCGCCCCATGGGTACTGCAGCTGATGCTCGTTGGGATTCATTGCCTTGCGCTCCATGCTTGACGATCGGGTCAAGTCATCATAATTTACGTT
>NZ_JAGTJY010000160.1:0-14849 GCF_018195695.1 Achromobacter sp. Marseille-Q0513
GGCGAATGGTGCTGCCGTCGGATTCCCACGAAAAGGTGCCGGCCACGACTTCGGGCTGGGGCTGGCGGTCCAGGTACTGGGTCTGCTTTTCGTAGCGGCCGTCGTCGGACAGGGTCACGCGCGTGCGGATGCCCGGGCAGTCGGCGCAGGGCAGCACGCCTTCGTAGCTGCCGGCCCAGTCCAGGGAGTCGCGCGCGGTGTGGCTGTCGACGGGGGGGGCGTTGCGCGACGGGGCGCAGGCGGTCAGGAAGGCTAGCGTCAGGGCGCAGGTCAGGGTGGTCTTGATCATCATGGCGAGCTCCTGTTTGGTAAAACCGGCCCACGATACGGACGCAAGCCGCGGGCCGCTGAAACGGGATGTAAGACGAGACGGCGCGCGGCGGCTTGCGTTACGCTGTCCTGCCCTTCATCCGACAGGCGCATCATCGCAATGAACGGCGAACACCGCTACCTCGTCCGCGTGGAATGGACCGGCAACACCGGCTCCGGCACGTCCGACTACAAGTCCTATTCGCGCAACCACCAGATCCAGGCCGAGGGCAAGCCCGACATCGCCGGCTCATCGGATCCCGCGTTCCGGGGCGACCAGACGCGCTGGAATCCGGAAGACCTGCTGGTCGGGTCGCTGTCGGCCTGCCACAAGCTCTGGTACCTGCACCTGTGCGCCGTCGAGGGCGTGCGCGTGCTGTCGTACCGCGACGAGGCCGAGGGCCTGATGGCCGAGGATCCCGAGCGCGGCGGGGCGTTCACGCGGGTGGTGCTGCGGCCCGTCGTCGGCGTGGCGCCAGGCTCGGACACCGCGCTGGCCGTTGCGCTGCACGAGCGTGCGCATCATTTCTGCTTCATCGCCAATTCGGTGAATTTCCCCGTGCTGTGCGAGCCGCGCATCGTCGAGGAAGGCTAGGGCCGGGTATCGCAGGCGTCCATAGCGGCGGGGCGGCGCCGCCGCGGCAATAATTTTTACAATTTTCCGGCGGCCGGCTGTCACGCGGCGGCCGGCTGTCTCGTCTTATGCACGACGGCGCTTCGCAACGGACGCCCGAGCCCTTTCCCAACCGCATGAGCAGAGAGAGACCATCATGAGCACCGCCCGCCTGAATCCCTATACCGCCGCGCCCAAGGCCGTGAAGGCCATGCTGGCCTTGACCGAGGCCGCCGAGCATTGCGGCCTGGAAAAGAGCCTGATCGAGCTGGTCAAGATCCGTTCCTCGCAGATCAATGGCTGCGCCTATTGCATCCACATGCACTGCAGCGACGCCCGCAAGCTGGGCGAGACCGAGATGCGCATCTACCTGCTGCCGGCCTGGCGCGAGTCCTCGCTGTATTCCGGCCGCGAGCGCGCCGCCCTGGCCTGGACCGAAGCGCTGACCCGGCTGCCGGACACCGGCGCGCCCGACGCCGACTACGACGAGCTGGCACGCCACTTCAGCGAAGAGGAGCGGGTTAATCTGACGCTGGTCATCAACATGATCAACGGCTGGAACCGCATCGCCGTCGGTTTCCGTTCCGTGCATCCCAAAGACCGAAGGCCGACGCCCAGCATGAGCGCACTGACCGCAGGCGACGACGTCGCCGATTTCGAGCCCCATCGCCGCGTCCTGCAAGGGCTGGCCTACCGCATGCTGGGCTCATGGTCCGAGGCGGAGGACATGGTGCAGGAGGCCTGGCTGCGCTGGCGGGACGTCGACCGCGCGCAGGTCGACGCGCCGCGCGCCTATCTGTCGCGCACCGTGACCCGCCTGTGCCTGGACCACATCAAGTCGGCCCGCGCGCGCCGCGAGGAATACGTCGGCCCGTGGCTGCCCGAGCCGCTGCCCGACGCCGGCCTGTACGGCGGGCTGGGCGAGGGCGCGCTGGCGCACGATCTGTCGGTGGCGCTGATGCTGGCGCTGGAGCGGCTGTCGGCGCCCGAGCGCGCCGCCTTCCTGTTGCACGATGTCTTCGACCTGCCTTACTCGGAGGTCGCCCGGACGCTGGGGCGCAACGAGGCCGCCTGTCGTCAGCTGGCTTTGCGCGCGCGCGACCGCGTGCGCGAGGCGCGGCCGCGCTTCGCCGCCACCGAGCAGGACGGCCTGCGCATCGCCGAGGCCTTCCTGCAGGCGTCGCGCGAAGGCGACCTGGGCGCCTTGCGGCAACTGCTGGCCGACGACGCCGTGCTGCATTCGGACGGCGGCGGCAAGAAGGCCGCCACGCTGCGGCCGGTCATGGGCGGCGACAAGGTGGCGCGCTTCTTCGCGGGCATCGCGGGCAAGCCGGGCGGCAAGCTGCTGGGCGCGGCCGTGGTGCGCCTGAACGGCATGCCCGCCGTGCTGGGCACCGAGGCCGACGGCCTGCCGCGCTCGATATCGCTGGACATCGAGGATGGCCGGATCGTGGCGGTCTACATGGTGCGCAACCCTGATAAGCTGCGCCATGTCGCGGCCCTGGCGCCACGCCAGTCCGCCGAACCCGATGCGCCCCTATCCCCCTGAACGATACGACCTGAACCTGCCCGAGCTGGACCTGCCCGGGCTGCGCCTGCGCGCCATGCGCGATGCCGATGCCGATGATTGGCACGACTACCTGCGCCTGGAGGAAGTGACGCGCCACACCAGCTGGCGGCTCGATGGCCCGGCCACGCTGTCGGCGCTGATCCGCGCCTATGCCGAGCCGGCGCGTTCCAACAGCATGCGGCTGGCGATCGCCGGGCCGGACGACAGGCTGGTCGGCACGATCGGTCTGAACGAAATCTCCATCCCGCATCGGCGCGCCGAGATCGCCTACGACCTGGCGCCGACGTATTGGGGCAGGGGCGTCGCCAGCGAGGCCTGCCGCAAGCTGGCCGAGTGGGCCTTGCGGGACCTGGGCTATGCCCGCATCCAGGCCACGGTGCTCGACACCAACCAGGCCTCGCTGCGGGTGCTGGAACGCTGCGGCTTCCAGCGCGAAGGGCTGTTGCACGCCTATCGCGAGGTCGCCGGCGCATCGCGCCACTTCTGGATCTACGCGCGCACCTGGCCGCCAGTGGGCGGCGCGGCTGATTGCGGTTGATCGCAGTGGCTTGCGGCTTGCGCCCTTGGCATCGCTGACGCATGCCGGCGGCGGGCCGGCAAGAGCGATGCGCCCGGACTTGCGCAAGGTAGACTGGCCCCTTCCATTTTTTCCGACCCTTCCGGAGCCACCGTGACTTCCGCCCTGATCGTGATCGACGTGCAACGCGCCCTGTTCGAGACCTCGCCGCCGCCGGCCGATGCCGCCGCCGTGCTCGAGCGCATCAATGCGCTGGCCGACCGCGCCCGCGCCGCCGGCGCGCCGGTCATCTATGTCCAGCACGAAACCCGAGTAGGGGCGATGGCCGCCGGCCAGCCTGGCGTGGACCTGGACCTGCGGCTCGCGCCGGCGCCCGACGACAGGCGCGTGCGCAAGACCACGCCCGACTCGTTCCTGCGCACGACCCTGTCCGACGAACTGAAGGCGGCCGGCGTGTCGCGCCTGGTGATCTGCGGCTATGCCACCGAATTCTGCGTGGACACCACCGTGCGCCGCGCGGCCGGCCTGGGCCTGCCCGTGACGCTGGCGGCCGACGCCCACACCACCCACGACAAGCCGCACGCGTCCGGCGCCCGCATCCGCGAGCATCACAATGCCACGCTGCCGGCGATCAGCAGTTTCGGCGTGCGGATCCAGGCGCTGCCGGCCGCCGCCATCGATTTCGCGGCCGGGGGCGAGGCCTGATGGATCCCGAACTGCTGTCGCTGCTGGTCACGCGGACCATGCCCTTCGGCAAGTACCAGGGCAGGCTGATCGCCGACCTGCCGGGGCCGTACCTGGCCTGGTTCGCGCGCAAGGGCTTTCCGCCCGGCGAGCTGGGCCGGCTGCTGGCGCTGATGCACGAGCTGGACCACAACGGCCTGGCCGAGCTGCTGGCGCCGCTGCGCAAGGGCGGCGTCGGCAAGGTTGGCTTGGGCAAGTGAGCCTTGCCGGGCGGAGGGGCGGGCAGGGCCTGTTTGGCGCCGACACTGTCGCGCAAATGTCACGAAATGCGCGCAAACGGTGCTACAATCGGCAACGTCCAACTCAGGATAGGTCCAGCCAGGGCCAGTCCGAGTCCAAGCCCCAAACCGGTCCCGACATCATGTTTTTCCCGCAGGCACGAACTACTACTTGGAACTTTCGCCCTATGTCGCGTTAAGTTTTTTCGTGCGTCGGGTTTCACCGTGGCAAGTCGGCGGTAAAGCTCATAGCAAGACAAATCCAGAAAACGCGGCATAGGCCGCGTTTTTCGTTTCCGCGTTTTCCGCATACCCCCTTTCGTTTTCAGAACCCAGGAAGCACTCCCGATGGTACAGATCACATTGCCCGATGGTTCGCAGCGCCAGTATCCGGGGCCGGTCACGGTCGCCGACGTCGCGCAGTCGATCGGCACGGGCCTGGCCAAGGCCGCCTTGGGCGGCCGCGTGGCGTTCGACGGCGCCGAGTCCAAGCTGGTCGACACCAGCTACCGCATCGAGTCCGACGCGAGCCTGGCCATCGTCACCGCCAAGGACGCCGACGGCCTGGACCTGATCCGCCATTCCACGGCGCACCTGCTGGCCTACGCGGTCAAGTCGCTGTTCCCGGACGCGCAGGTCACCATCGGCCCCGTGATCGACAACGGCTTCTACTACGACTTCTCGTACAAGCGCCCCTTCACGCCGGAAGACCTGGCCGCCATCGAGAAGAAGATGGCCGAGCTGTCCAAGAAGGACGAGATCGTGACGCGCGAGGAATGGTCGCGCGACGACGCCGTCGAGTTCTTCAAGAGCATCGGTGAAAAGTACAAGGCCGAGATCATCGCCTCGATCCCGTCCAACGAGACGCTGAGCCTGTACCGCGAGGGCGAGTTCATCGACCTGTGCCGCGGCCCGCACGTGCCGTCCACGGGCAAGCTCAAGGTCTTCAAGCTGATGAAGGTGGCCGGCGCCTACTGGCGCGGCGACAGCAAGAACGAGATGCTCCAGCGCATCTACGGCACGGCCTGGGCCACCAAGGACGAGCAGGACGCCTACCTGCACATGCTGGAAGAGGCCGAGCGCCGCGACCACCGCAAGATCGGCCGCGAACTCGACCTGTTCCACTTCCAGGACGAAGCCCCGGGCCTGATCTTCTGGCACCCCAAGGGCTGGTCGCTGTGGCAGCAGGTCGAGCAGTACATGCGCGGCGTCTACCGCGACAACGGCTACCAGGAAGTGAAGGCGCCGCAGATCCTCGACATCTCGCTGTGGAAGAAGACGGGCCACTGGGACAACTACCGTGAAAACATGTTCACGACGGAGTCCGAGAACCGCGTCTACGGCCTGAAGCCCATGAACTGCCCGGGACACGTGCAGATCTTCAACGCCGGCCTGCATTCGTACCGCGAGCTGCCGCTGCGCTATGGCGAGTTCGGCCAGTGCCACCGCAACGAGCCGTCCGGCTCGCTGCACGGCATGATGCGCGTGCGCGGCTTCACGCAGGACGACGGCCACATCTTCTGTACCGAGGAACAGCTGCAGGACGAGTGCGCCGACTTCACGGCCCTGCTGCAGAAGGTCTATCGCGACTTCGGCTTCACCGAGGTGCTGTACAAGGTCGCCACGCGCCCCGAGAAGCGCATCGGCTCGGACGAGGTCTGGGACACGGCCGAATCGGCGCTGATGGAAAGCCTGCGCCGCACCGGCTGCGAATTCGAGATCTCGCCGGGCGAGGGCGCCTTCTATGGCCCGAAGGTCGAGTACACGCTGAAGGACGCCATCGGCCGCCACTGGCAGTGCGGCACGATCCAGGTCGACTTCTCCATGCCCGTGCGCCTGGGCGCCGAGTACGTGGACCAGAACGACCAGCGCCGTCCGCCGGTCATGCTGCACCGCGCGATCCTGGGTTCGCTCGAGCGTTTCATCGGCATGCTGATCGAAAACCACGCCGGCGCGATGCCGCCCTGGCTGGCTCCGGTGCAGGCCGTGGTGTGCTGCATTTCCGAGCCTTCGGCTGATTATGCGGCTCAAATTGCGCAAAGCCTGAAAAAACAAGGCTTTAGGGTTGAATCGGATTTGCGCGGTGAAAAAATCACTCGTAAAATCCGGGAGCACAGCCTGCAAAAGGTGCCGTACATCCTCGTCGTCGGCGACAAGGAGAAGCAAAATGGCACCGTCGCCGTACGCGGCCTGGGCGGACTGGATCTCGGCGCAATCGCCTTCGACGACTTCGTCGCGCGCCTGTCCGAGGACGTTTCCACCCGCCGCGACGTTGTTCACCCCGACAGCAGTGCTGCTTAACATTTATAGGAACTTTCAACATCGCCACTGAAAAAGCCAATCGCATCAACGGTGAAATCCGCGTCCCCGAGGTGCGCCTGATAGGTCTGGACGGAGAACAGCTGGGCATCGTCAAGATCGCCGACGCCTTCCGTCTTTCCGAGCAAAGCGACGTGGATCTGGTGGAAATCGCGCCGAACGCCGAGCCGCCGGTCTGCCGTTTGATGGACTACGGTAAGTTCAAGTACCAAGAGCAGAAGCGTCAAGCCGAAGCTCGTTCGAAGCAGAAGGTCATCCAGGTCAAGGAAGTCAAATTCCGTCCGGCCACCGACGAGGGCGACTACCAGGTCAAGCTGCGCAACCTGCGCCGCTTCCTCGAGGAAGGCGACAAGGCCAAGGTGACGCTGCGGTTCCGTGGCCGTGAAATGGCTCACCAGGAACTGGGCATGCGGGTACTTGAGCGCGTGCGCGACGATCTGGTCGAACTGGCCCAGGTCGAAGCCATGCCGAAGCTCGAAGGCCGTCAGATGGTCATGGTGCTGGCGCCGAAGAAGAAGGCCGCCCCTGCGGGCAAGGCCGAATCGGCCGCCTGAGTCCCACAGAGCCTCCCTCCGGGGAGGCTCTGGCGTTTCGGGTCGGCGTTCCTGACCGGCGTTTCACGCCGGCCCGGAGCCGGCCGGGGCAGCCCCGAATGCAAGTCACGAACCCGCCGCGTCCGCCAGGACGACCGGCGGGTTCGCTTATTGGGCGGCTCTGCGCTACGATGTAGCAATCAAGCCGCCTTCCCGCGAGGGAAGGCGGCGTCCGTTCAGGGTGTCGCGATGCACGTTTTGTTCGTTTTGGATCCCTTGCCGCTCTTGAAGGCGTACAAGGACAGTTCGGTCGCCATGATGCGCGCGCTGGTCGCGCGCGGGCATACGCTCAGCGTGGCCATGCAGGGCGACCTGTATATCGAGGAAGGCGCCGTCCGCGCCGTGGCCACGCCCATCGAGCTGGTCGACGGGGCGGACCTGCACGGCCATGACTGGTGGCGCGAAGCCGAGGCCCGGGATGTGCGCCTGGCCGACCTGGGCGCGATCATCATGCGCAAGGACCCGCCCTTCGACATGGAATACGTGTATTCCACCCACCTGCTGGAATACGCCCAGCAGCAGGGCGCCAAGGTCTTCAACACCGGCGCGGCCATCCGCAATCACCCGGAAAAGCTGGCCATCACCGAAATCAGCGAGTTCACCGCGCCCACGCTGGTGACCCGCAACATGGCCCGCCTGAAAGCCTTCCACGACAAGCACCAGGACGTGATCGTCAAGCCGCTGGACGGCATGGGCGGCACCGGCGTGTTCCGGCTGCAGCCCAAGGATCCCAACCTCAACGCCATCCTGGAAACGCTGACCGACAACGGCGCGCGCACCATCATGGCGCAGCGCTACATCCCCGAGATCGTCAAGGGCGACAAGCGCATCCTGCTGATCGGCGGCGAGCCCGTGCCGTACTGCCTGGCCCGCATTCCGCTGGCCGGCGAGACGCGCGGCAACCTGGCGGCCGGCGGACGTGGCGTGGCCCAGCCCCTGTCGCCGCGCGACCGCGAGATCGCCGAGGCGGTAGCGCCCAAGCTGGCCGCTCGCGGCCTGCTGCTGGTCGGCCTGGACGTCATCGGCGACTACGTCACCGAGGTCAACGTCACCAGCCCCACCTGTTTCGTGGAGATCGCCGAACAGACCGGCTTCGACGTCGCCGGCATGTTCGCGCAGGCGCTCGAGAAAGCAGCGGCCTGAGGCCGCGGGATTGCTGCCATGACCACGGGTATTGTCATTGTCGTCCACGCGCCGCTCGGCGCTGCGATGCGGGATTGCGCCAGCCACGTGATGGGCAACCTGGACGGCATGCTGGCCATCCACGACATCCAGCCGGAAGACCTGCCTGATGACCTGGCGCCGGCGGGGCTCAAGGACATCCTGGACCAGGAGCTGGGCGGCGGCGTGCTGGTGCTGACCGACCTGATCGGCGCCACGCCGGCCAACATCGCCAAGCGCGCGGTGGCCGATGCCCAGGCGCAGGGCATCCAGTGCTGCGTGCTGGCCGGCCTGAACACGCCGATGCTGCTGCGGGCGCTGACCTACCGCAACCTGCCGCTGGCCGAGACGCGCGAAAAAGCGCTGGCCGGGGGAGTGCAGGGCGTCTTGCGTGTAGACTGACGGCTAAGAATATGCCCTATCATTCGGGCGTAATATTTCAGCCGGCGCGGGGCGGGGCATCCCGCCGCGACCGACACTGATACCGGACAGCCGCAGACACCAAGATCCCTATGCCCAATACCGATATCGTCATCAGCAACAAGCTGGGCCTGCATGCCCGGGCGGCCGCCAAACTGACGCAGCTGGCCAGCAGGTTCTCCAGCGAGATCTTCATTTCGCGAGGCGCGCAGCGCGTCAATGCCAAGAGCATCATGGGCGTCATGATGCTGGCGGCCGGTCTGGGCGTGACGGTCCGCCTGGAAGCCTCCGGCGCCGATGCCGAGCTGGCCCTTTCCGAAATCGAAACCCTGTTTGACAGCAAATTCGGTGAGCAGGAATAGAACGTCCTCTGAACCGGCCGGCTCGGGCGCTGCCCGGGCCGGGGCCGTCACGTCCCAGGGGGACGTCCCGTCCGGGGCTGGCGCTGCCAGCCCCGTCGTCTGTCTGTACGGCAAGGGCGTGGCCCGCGGCTACGCCATCGGGCGCGCCGTGGTCATGGGCGCCGCGGCGCTCGAAGTGGCGCATTACCGCATCGCGCCGGAAGACATCGCCGCCGAAAGCAGCCGCCTGACCCAGGCGCTGGCTGATGCGCAGCAGGAATTGCTGCTGCTGGCCGATACCCTGCCGGCCGACGCCCCGCGCGAGCTGGGCGCCATGCTCAACGTCCACAGCCTGCTGCTGGGCGACCCGCTGCTGGCCGAGCAGACGCTGGCGCTGATCGCCGAGCGGCACTACAACGCCGAATGGGCGCTGACCACGCAGGGCCAGATCCTGGGCCAGCAGTTCGACGCCATGGAAGACGAGTACCTGCGCGAGCGCGGCGCCGATGTGCGCCAGGTCATCGAACGCGTGCTGCACGTGCTGGCCGGCACATCCGCCATGCTGCCGGACATGGGTCATGTGGACGGCGATGAAGCCCTGATCGTCGTGGCGCACGATATTTCGCCCGCCGACATGCTGCGTCTGCGCGGCGGCCGCTTCGCCGCCTTCGTCACCGACCTGGGCGGCCCCACGTCCCATACCGCCATCGTGGCCCGCAGCATGGGCGTGCCGGCGGTGGTGGCCCTGGGCAACGTGCGCGAGCTGGTGCGCGATGGCGACACGCTGATCATCGACGGCGCTTCGGGCGCCGTGGTGGTGAATCCCTCGCCGCGCATCCTGCAGGAATACCGCCGCCGCCAGTCCGCCTACGCCGACGAGCGCGCCGAGCTGAGCCTGCTGCGCGACGTGCCCTCGGTCACGCTGGACGGCATCGACGTGGTGCTGCACGCCAATATCGAACTGCCCGAGGAGGCCGCGCTGGCGCTGGCGTCCGGCGCGCACGGCATCGGCCTGTTCCGTAGCGAGTTCCTGTTCATGGGCCGCGCGGACCTGCCGGGCGAGGAAGAGCAATACGAAGCCTATGCCTCGGTGGTGAAGGTGATGGCGGGCCGTCCTGTCACCATCCGCACGCTGGACATCGGCGCGGACAAGACGCTGGACGGCGAGGCCACGGTGGCCACCAACCCCGCGCTGGGCCAGCGCGCCATCCGTTACTGCCTGGCGCGCCCCGAGATGTTCGCCACGCAATTGCGCGCCATCCTGCGCGCCTCGGCCCACGGGCCGGTGCGCCTGCTGATCCCGATGATCGCCCATATGCACGAAGTGGTCGCCACCAAGGCCGCCATCGAGGCCGCGCGGCGTGAACTCGACGCGCGCGGGCAGGCCTATGCGGCCCACATGGAAGTGGGCGCCATGGTCGAGGTGCCGGCCATCGCCATCGCCATCGAGCCTTTCGCCCAGGCGCTGGATTTCCTGTCCATCGGTACCAACGACCTGATCCAGTACACGCTGGCGATCGACCGCGGCGACCACGACGTGGCGTCCCTGTACGACCCGCTGCATCCGGCGGTGCTGCGCCTGGTCGCGAACACCATCAACGCCGGCGAGCGCGCCGGCAAGCCGGTGGCGGTCTGCGGCGAGATGGCCGGCGATTCGCGCATGACCCGGCTGCTGCTGGGCCTGGGCCTGACCGAGTTCTCCATGCACCCGCAGCAGCTGCTGGACGTCAAGCGCGAAGTGCGCCGCGCCCATTCCAATGCCTTGCGGATCAAGGTGGCCAGCGCGCTGAATCGCGCCTTGCCGGTGGATCTGGACGCGCTGGGCCCCGGCTGATCCTGTTTCCGGGACGCCTTTGGCGCCTTCCGAATGAAAAAGCCCGGAACCGCGAGGTTCCGGGCTTTTTTGTCTGCGATGCGCCCGGCGCGCGCCGGGCGGGCAGGATCAGCTGTGGTAGGCCGATTCGCCGTGGCTGGTGACGTCCAGCCCTTCGCGTTCCTGGTCTTCCGGCACGCGCAGGCCGCACAGGGCGTTGGCGATCTTGTAGGCGATCAGGGCCACCACGCCGGACCAGACGATGGTCAGCAGCACGCCTTCGAGCTGCACCCAGAGCTGATGGGCGATCATGCCGGGCTCGGCCAGGCCGGGGCCGCCGAGGGCCTGGGCATTGAACACGCCGGTCAGCAGCGCGCCGACGATGCCGCCCACGCCGTGCACGCCGAACACGTCCAGCGAGTCGTCGGCGCGCAGGATGCGCTTCAGGCCATTCACGCCCCAGACGCAGACCACGCCGGCGATCACGCCGATGACCAGCGCACCGGCCGGACCCACCAGGCCGGCGGCCGGGGTGATGCCGACCAGGCCGGCCACCGCGCCCGAGGCCGCGCCCAGCATGGACGGCTTGCCCTTGATGCTCCATTCGGTGATCAGCCAGGCCAGCACGGCGCCGGCGGTCGCGATCATGGTGTTGAAGAAGGCCAGCGTGGCGTTCTCGTTGGCGGCCAGGGCAGAGCCGGCGTTGAAGCCGAACCAGCCCACCCACAGCAGCGCGGCGCCGACGAAGGTCATGGGCAGGTTGTGCGGCTGCATGGCTTCGCGGCCGTAGCCCACGCGCTTGCCGATCACATAGGCGCCGACCAGGCCGGCCACGCCGGCGTTGATGTGCACCACCGTGCCGCCGGCGAAGTCCAGCGCGCCGCGCGCATTGAGCAGGCCGGGCGCGGTTTCGGACGCGAACCAGACCATGTGGGCGATGGGCACGTAGGCGAAGGTGAACCAGATCACCGTGAAGACCAGCACCGCCGAGAAGCGGGCGCGTTCGGCGAAGCTGCCCACGACCAGCGCGCAGGTGATGCCGGCGAAGGTGGCCTGGAACGAGGCGAACAGCAGCTCGGTGAGCGAGTTCGACATGGCGTACTTGCCGTCCGCTGGCGTGAACATGCCGGAGAAGAAGGCGCGCGACAGCCCGCCGAAGAAGGCATTGCCTTCGGTGAAGGCGAGGGAATAGCCGTAGATGAACCAGAGCACCAGGCCCAGCACGAAGGTACACAGCACTTGCAGCAGCACCGAGAGTACGTTCTTGCTGCGTACCAGGCCGCCATAGAACATCGCCAGGCCAGGCACCGCCATCATCAACACAAGCAGGGTAGAGACGAGCAACCAGGAGATATCTGCTTTATCCATTTTCAGGCTCCGATGAATCTTGCTTTATTTGTTTACAGCGCGGCTTCGCCCGCTTCGCCTGTGCGGATACGGATCACTTGTTCCAGCGGGGCGGCAAAGATCTTGCCGTCGCCGATCTTGCCGGTGCGGGCGGCCATTTCGATGGCCTCGATCACTTGGTCGACCAAATGGTCGGGCACGGCGGCTTCGACGCGCAGTTTGGGCAGGAAATCGACGGCGTATTCGGCGCCGCGGTAGAGCTCGGTATGGCCCTTCTGGCGGCCGAAACCTTTGACTTCGGTAACCGTGAGACCCTGGACCCCGATTCCGGACAGAGCCACACGCACCTCGTCGAGCTTGAAGGGCTTGATGATGGCGATGATGAGTTTCATGGCATTTCCTCTCATGGTTGCACGTTGGCCTCGTCAATCAAGCAAGTTCCATGCCATGTCCGGAGATACCCGGAAAGAGGGCGCGCAGGCGCGCAGCTTGTGCCTGGCTGCACCAATATAGTGCGTCGACGCACGGCTGTCAGCCTCGAATTGGTGCATGGCGGCGAGCAGGGTGAGGGATGAAACCAAACGTGTTTCCGGCGCGCTGGTTGTTGCCAATTGCAGCTTCGCCGGTGCCGTGACGGGTTATGACGATATGCCCAGGCCACTGTTGCGATTCATCGCGCCGTGGGCATGCGGGCGGGCTTCGATGCAACGGCGGCCGCTAGGCCGGGCGCGGCGTGGCGGGCAGAAAGCCCGTCGCCGCGAGGCGCGCGCCTGGGGTCGGCCGGGCCCTTGTCGGGCGGGTTCCCGGTGTTGCCGATGTATGGAAATTGGGGCCAAGCGTTGATACGAGGGTTTACACGCAGCCGCTTGTGGCCGCACCGCGCCTGCTCAAGAATCGGATCCAGCCTGTGCCTGACACGGGCTTGAATGGGGCCGCACAAGGCGTCCGGCGTGGCGGCCCTCTCTACAAGAAACAAGCAAGAAAGAGGAATTCATGAATATCGAACGCAAGACCCTGGGCATTCTCGCGCTGGCTGCCGCCGCCGTCCTGATGGCGGGTTGCGACAAGAAGGACGACAAGGCCGCCACGCCTGCGGCGCCGTCCACGTCCGCGCCCGCATCGTCGTCTTCCACCACGCCGCCGGCCGCTTCGATGCCGGCGCCTTCCTCGTCGGCCGCCGCGCCCGCGGAATGCGAAGCCTACGTGGCCAAGGTCAACGCTTGCATGGACAAGCTGGGCAATGGCAACCCGGCCGTAGCCAGCTTCAAGCAGCAGATGGAAGCCGCCAAGGCGCAGTGGGCCGCCGTCACCGACAAGACCCAGCTTGCCTCCCAGTGCAAGCAGGCCAGCGACCTGTTCGCGCAATCGGCCACCCAGATGGGTTGCCCGTAACGATGTTGGTAGGGGGCTGCCGCGAGGCGGCCCGGTTTTCTCCTGTGCTTTGTGGGCGGTCACCGCATGCGGTCCGCCCTTTTTTTTGCGCAGCGTCCACGCCAGGCCGCCGGAATCCATCGCGGCCTGCTCCGCGCCGGCGGGCGCAGTCCGTCCGGACGCACTACACTGGAGCCAGCCAGGCAACAACAAGGAGTACTGCCATGAATTCCCGCACTCAATGGATGGAAGACATCCAGAAGAACATTTCCGACCTGATCGCACGCAGCCCCGCCGCGGATGTCGAGAAGAGCGTGCGCGCGATGATGGCCCAGGCCTTCACCAAGATGGACCTCGTCACGCGCGAGGAATTCGACGTGCAGGCCGACCTGCTGGCGCGCACCCGCGCCCGCGTCGACCAGCTGGCGGCGCAGGTGCAGCAACTGGAAGAGCGCCTGTCGGCCCTGAGCAAGTAGGTTCAGGCAGGGCCCGCCCTTCAAGGGCGGGATATTTCCAGCACGGCCGCCCTCGGGCGGCCGTCGGCATTTGGGCATACTGGCCTGCCGCTGACCGTGATCGGAGGCCGCCTTGTCCCTTGCCGTACTCGCCAGCCGCGCGCTCAGCGGCGCCCATGCCCATGTCGTGCGGGTCGAGACCCATCTCGGCCCGGGACTGCCGGGCTTCAACGTGGTCGGCCTGCCCGACGCCGGCGTGCGGGAAAGCCGCGAACGGGTGCGCGCCGCCATCATCAACAGCGGCTTCGAGTTTCCTGCAGGCCGCATCACCGTCAACCTGTCGCCGGCCGACCTGCCCAAGGAATCGGGCCGCTTCGACCTGCCGATCGCGCTGGGGCTGCTGCTGGCATCGGGGCAGTTGCCGGAGCCTCCATCCGCAGGCGACGCGGGCGGCAAGCCATCCGCCATGCCGGCGTCCGAGTCCATGCTGGCGCGCCTGGTCCTGGCGGGCGAGCTGTCGCTGACCGGCGCGCTGACGCCTGTCACGGCGCCGCTGCTGATCGCGCTGGGCGTGGCGCGCGATCAGCCCGACGCGACGCTCGTCCTGCCCGCGGGCAGCGCGGAGCAGGCGGCCTGGGTGCCCGGCCTGCGCGTGCTGTCGGCCCGCAGCCTGGCGGACGTGGCGGCGCACATCACGGGCGCGCATGCCCTGCCCGACGCGGTGCCGGCGCCCTGGCCCGAGCCGCCGCCCGTGCCTTGCCTGTCCGACGTGCGTGGCCAGCCGGCGGCGCGCCGCGCACTGGAAGTGGCGGCCGCCGGCGGCCACAGCCTGCTGATGGTGGGCCCCCCGGGGGCGGGCAAGAGCATGCTGGCGCAGCGGCTGCCGGGCCTGTTGCCGCCGCTGTCGCGCCGGCAGGCGCTGGAGGCCGCGGCCGTGGCGGCGCTGGCCGGCCCTGCGCCGGCGCCCGCCCGGCAGCCGCCCATCCCGGCGCCGCCTCCCTCCCCGGCCGGCCCGGCGCCGGGGGGCCGCGGCCCCCCTCCCCCGCCCGGCGGGAGCA
>NZ_JAGTJY010000161.1:0-1383 GCF_018195695.1 Achromobacter sp. Marseille-Q0513
CTGGCCGTGATCGTCGTCATCCGGGTCAGGCCGCAGGGCGTGGGCCCCCTGTTCAACCGTGGCCGAGGAGGGGCGCGCCATGCCGACATTGAATCTCTCCCGCCCCGCGCCCTGGGGAGCGGCCTTCCTGCTGCCCCTGCTGCTGGACGGCACCGCGACCGGCAATCTCGCCTATTGCCTGGTGTGGGCCTTTTCCGCGCTGGGACTGGCGCTGATGTGGGGGCACGGCGGCATCCTGTCCTTCGGCCAGACCGCCTTCTTCGGCGTCTCCGGCTACACCTACGGCATCGCCACGCTGAACTGGGGCGACAGCTGGGGCGCGACCTGGGGCGGGCTAGCGCTGTCGCTGGCCGCCAGCGTCGCGGTGGCGTTCGCGCTGGGCTACATGATCTTCTACGGCCGGATCAAGGGCGTGTTCGTCGGCATCCTGACGCTGTCGGTGACGCTGGTCCTGGAAACCTTCATGGCGCAGACCGCCGGCCCGCAATGGGTCGTCGGCGAAGCCCGGCTGAACGGCTACAACGGCATGTCCGGCATGCCGCCGCTGTCCCTGCCCTGGGGCGACGGCGCCTATGTCCTGGAAGGCGTGCCCTTCTACTACCTGGTGCTGACGCTGCTGCTGCTGGCCTATCTGGCCGCCCGGCTGCTGCTGCGCTCGTCCTTCGGCCTGACGCTGGCGGCCATTCGAGAGAACCCGCAGCGCGCCGAGATGCTGGGAGTCGACATCCGCAGGCACCAGATGCTGGTGTTCGTGTTCGGCTGCGCCCTGGCGGGGCTGTCGGGCTCGCTCTACACCATCTGGGGCTCCTACATCACGCCGTCGGCGATGGGCCTGACCGCCGCCGCCATGCCCGTCATCTGGGTAGCCACCTCCGGACGCGCCAGCATCGGCGGCGTGATCCTCGGCACCGCGGCGCTGGTCTGGCTGTCGCAATGGCTGGCGGTCTACGGCAGCCAGTACGCGCTGATCCTGATGGGCGTGATCCTGCTCATCGTGGTGCTGGCCATGCCGCAGGGATTGCTGCCCTGGCTGGCGCGCCTGCCGGAACATGCCAAGGGCGCGGGCCGCAAAGGGAGCCGGGCATGACGACACAATCCCTGCTCGAAACCCGGGGCCTGGGCAAGCGCTTCGGCGGCGCCCAGGTCATCAACGGCATCGACCTTTGCATCCAGGCCGGCGAGATCCGCTGCGTCATCGGCCCCAATGGCGCGGGCAAGAGCACCTTCTTCAAACTGCTCACCGGCGAGCATCGCCCGAGCGCGGGCAGCGTCCGCTTCCTGGGCGCCGACCTGGACCGCGTGCTGCCCCACCAACGCATCCGCATGGGCATGAGCATCAAGTTCCAGATCCCGGGCGTGTTCCCCGCGCTGACGGTGCGCGAG
>NZ_JAGTJY010000161.1:1393-14649 GCF_018195695.1 Achromobacter sp. Marseille-Q0513
CGAGCATCTGCGCCTGAGCCTGCATTGCGCCGGCGACGGCGCGGCCGGCTCGCAGGACAGGCTGCTGCGCCAGTTCATGCTGGAGGCGGAAGCGGACAAGCAGGCCGGCGCGCTGTCGCACGGCAAGAAGCAATGGCTGGAGATCGCCATGGCGGTATCGCTCAAGCCCAGGCTGCTGTTGCTGGACGAACCCGTGGCCGGCATGTCGGTCGACGAAACCCGCGACACCGGCGAGCTGCTGCTGCGGCTGCGCGACGATGGCCTGACGCTGATGGTGGTTGAACACGACATGACCTTCGTCAAGCAGATCGCCTCGGAAGTCACTGTCCTGCACGGCGGCAGGCTGTTCGCGCAAGGCCCCGCGAACGAGGTGCTGGCGCGCGACGACGTGGCCGATATCTACCTGGGGAGACGGCCATGACCGCCCTGCTCGAGGTGCGCGGCCTGACTTGCGGCTATGGCGGCGGCATCGTGCTCGACCGGCTGTCGCTGACGCTGGAACCCGGCAAGGTGATGGCCTTGATCGGCCGCAACGGCGTCGGCAAGACCACGCTGATGCGCGCCCTGATCGGCCTGCTGCCGGCGACGGCCGGAGACATCCTGCTCAACGGCTCGCCCTTGTCGGCGCTGCCGCCGGATGCCCGCGCGCGCGCCGGCATCGGCTACGTGCCGCAGGGCCGCGAGATCTTCACCGCCCTGACCGTGCGCGAGAACCTGCTGGTCGGCATGAGCGCGGCGCCCGCCGCCGCGCCGTCGGCCCTGGAAGCCGTGCTCGATTACTTCCCGGTGCTGCGCGCGCGGCTGGGCCAGCGCGCCGGCACCATGAGCGGCGGGGAACAGCAGCAGCTGGCCATCGCCCGCGCGCTGGCCTCGTCGCCGCGCCTGCTGCTGCTGGATGAACCGTCCGAAGGGGTACAGCCATCGATCGTCGACCTGATCGCGCGGACGCTCGCCCGCATTGCCGCGAGCACCGGCATCGGCGTGCTGCTGGTCGAGCAGGACATCGGCATGGTGCAGCAGGCGGCCGACCGCTGCGCCGTGATGGACAAAGGCCGGATCGTGAACGAACTGGACCGCGAACAGATCGCGGACATGGAACTGATGCGCCGCCAGCTGGCGCTGTGAGTGAGACAGCAAAGGGAGAACCGCAATGAAGTCGCAGTGGCTGCAAGACTCGATCATGATGACGCGCGGCGTGGGCGCCCGGCGCGAGCCTCGGGTGCATCACCTGACCGAGGCGCTGCAATCGTCCTATCACTACACGATCGGCCCCTACTCCGCGCCGGTGCTGCACGTGCAGCCGGGCGACCGCGTGGTGGTGGAAACGCGCGATGCCTTCGAAGGCAAGATCAAGGAAGAATCCGACAAGCCGTCGGAACTGCTGACCATGCCGTACCTGAATCCCCAGAACGGCCCCATCATCGTCGAGGGCGCCGAAAAGGGCGATGTGATCGCGGTGCACATCGAGAAGATGTCGCCGCGCGGCGCCGATCCGCACGGCTTCTGCTGCCTGATCCCGAACTTCGGCGCGCTGACCGGCACCGACTACACCGCGCTGCTGAACGAACCGCTGCCGGAGATCGTCCGCAAGATCAAGATCGACGAAGAAAACGTCTACTGGAGCCGGCGCCATACCCTGCCCTACCGACCGCACATCGGCACCCTGAGCGTGTCGCCGGAAATCGATTCGATCAATGCGCTCACGCCGGACAACCATGGCGGCAACATGGACGTGCCCGACATGGGTCCGGGCAGCATCACCTACCTGCCGGTGCGCTCTCCCGGCGGCCGCCTGTTCATCGGCGACGCCCATGCCTGCCAGGGCGACGGCGAGGTCTGCGGCACGGCCGTCGAGTACGCCAGCACCACCACCATCCGCGTGGACCTGATCAAGCAATGGAAGATCGACTGGCCGCGCCTGGAGAACGCCGACGCCGTGATGAGCATCGGCAGCGCGCGGCCGCTGGAGGATGCCACCCGCATAGCCTATCGCGAGCTGGTGCGCTGGATGGCGGCCGACTATGGCTTCGACCAATGGGACGCCTACATGCTCTTGAGCCAATGCGGAAAAGTCCGGCTGGGCAACTTCGTCGATCCGAAGTACACCGTAGGGGCGATGATCTCCAAGCACTATCTCAAATAATCCTCCCCACCCTCTTCCGTCCACATCCATGACAGGTTCCGCACCGTTCAAGATCGGCCTGCTGGCCTCCCAGCGGGGGGCCACGGCCGAACTGGAAATGTCGCAATGGCGCGGCGCGCAGCAGGCGCTGGCCGAAATCAACGCACGCGGCGGCGTCAATGGCCGCGAGCTGTCGGCGATTCACTACGACCCGGAATCGGACCCCGCGCGCTTTCGCAAGCTGGCCGAAAAGCTGCTGGTGGAGGACGGCGTCAACGTGATATTCGGCGGCTACACGTCCAGCAGCCGCAAGGCCATGCTGCCCGTGGTCGAGAAACACAACCGGCTGCTGATCTACTGCCAGCAGTACGAGGGTTTCGAGTTCTCCGAGAACATCGTCTATAGCGGCGCCTCGCCGAACCAGAACGGCGTGCAGCTCGCGGACTTCATGAGCGAGGTCTATGGCGCGCGCGTCTACATGGTCGGCTCCCGCTACGTCTACCCCTACGAATGCAATCGCACCATGCAGGAGCTGCTGCTGCAGCGCCCCGAGGGCGCGGTGCTGGGGGAACGCTACCTGGACCTGACCGCCGATCCTGCCCAGTTCCAGGACGTGGTGGCCGACATCATCAAGAAGCAGCCCGACTTCATCTTCTCCACGGTGATCGGCAAGACCATCCCCTATCTGTACCGCGCCTACCGCGAGGCCGGCCTCGATCCGGACAGGATGCCGATCGGCAGCCTGAACACCTCGGAAACCGAAATCCGGATGATGGGCGCGGATGCGGCCGCGGGCCACTACACCTCGGCGCCCTATTTCCAGTCGGTGGACACGCCGGAGAACCACGCCGCCCTGCGGCTGCATGCGCAGCGCCACGGCGCGGAATGCCCCACCGACATGAACTGGGAGGCGGCCTACTACCAGGTGCACATGTATGCCCGCGCGCTGGCGCTGGCCGGCACGGACGACTACGAGGTCATCACCCCGCATCTGTACGGCGCCGAGTTCTCCGCGCCGCAGGGACGCATCCGGCTCGACCCGACCAACCACCACATGTCGCTGTATTCCCGCATCGGCCGCGCCGGCGCGGACGGCCAGTTCCGCATCGTGCGCCAGTCCGCCCAGGCCGTGCCGCCGGACCCGTACATGGCGATGCAGAAACGGGGGGACTGGGTCACCAAGTTCTCCACAAGGGGATGACGGTGAATCCACGGCCTGACGGCGTCCAGCGCAGCCTGACAAGCTGGATCCTCAACCGCGGCCTGCGGGTGGTGGTGCTGCATCCCGACGATGCCGACGGCGCGACGCTGACCGGCCATCTGATGCGCATGGGCTTCCAGGTCCAGGCCTTCTGGCCACCGCCGGACGAATTGCCGGACAAGGTCGACCTGGTGTTCCGGGCCTTGCTGCTGGACGCGCGCGAACCGCAGGACGCGTGGCAGGGACCGGCGTCGCCGCCCCTGATCTCGGTGATCGGCTACGAAAGCCCCAGTTTCATCGACCAGGCCCTGAAGATGGGCGCCGACGCCGTCCTGACCACGCCGATACGGGCCACCGGCCTGCTGGCGACCATCGTCTGCGCCCTGCAGCACGCCAAGCGCCAGCGGCAGCAGGCCGACCGCATCGCCAAGCTGGAACAGAAGCTGGCGGGCACCCGGCACCTGGCGCAGGCCAAGGCCATCCTCATGCGCATGCACGGCATCGGCGAGAACGACGCCTACGAGATGCTGCGCACCCAGGCCATGTCCAACCGTGTCACGGTGGACGACATCTGCCATTCCATCATCCAGACCTGCGAGATGTTCGAGCCCAAGCGCCGCGAGGCGGGCTGAACGCCATCGGATCCTGGAGGCGGATGCGCGGCGGCCCCGGCCGTGTACGGCCGGAGCCCACGGATCACACCGTGATCCGCCCTTCCTGCACCGCATGGCAGGCCACCACCGCCGGCCCGGCCGCGAGCGCCTGCGGCGCCTCGGTCTTGCAGCGTTCGTTGGCATGCGGACAGCGCGGATGGAAGGTGCAGCCCGACGGCGGGTTCAGCGGATTGGGCACCTCGCCCGCCACCGCCGTGCGCGGCTTGCCGGCGCCATTGATGTCGGGAATCGCCTCCAGCAGCATGCGCGTGTATGGATGGCGCGGCCGCGCGAACAGCTCGTCGCGCGGCGCGACTTCCACCATGCGGCCCAGGTACATCACGCCGACGCGATCGGCCACGTGATGCACCACCGCCAGGTTGTGCGAAATGAACAGATAGGTCAGGCCCAGCTCGCGCTGCAGATCCTTCATCAGGTTCAGCACCTGCGCCTGCACCGACACGTCCAGCGCCGAGGTCGGCTCGTCGCAGACCAGGAACTCCGGATTGACCGCCAGCGCGCGCGCGATCGAGATGCGCTGGCGCTGGCCGCCCGAGAACTGGTGCGGATAGCGGCCCTGGTCGGCCGGATCCAGCCCCACCTGCTTGAGCAGCTGGCCCACGCGCTCCGTGCGCTCGGCCGGCGTCATGGTGGTGTGGGTCAGCATGGGCTCGGCGATGATGCGGCCCACGCGCCAGCGCGGATTCAGGCTGGCATACGGATCCTGGAAGATCATCTGCAGGCGCTTGCGCATGGCCCGGCCGCCGGATTCGGCCATGCCGGACAGGGGCTGGCCGTCGAAGCGGATGTCGCCGCGCGTCAGGCCGTACAGCCCGACCAGCATGCGCGCCACGGTGGATTTGCCGCAGCCCGATTCGCCCACCAGCGCCAGCGTCTCGCCGCGCGCGATATCGAAGGACACGCCGTCGACGGCGCGCAGCATGACCTTGGGCTTGCCGGACAGCTTGCGCTCCAGCCACGGCGGCGACACGTCGAACCAGCGGGCCGCGTCCCGGACTTCTACCAACGGGGGAGTGCCGCTCATGCCGCCACCTTCTCTTCATGAAGCCAACAGGCGGCGCGGGAAGTGCCCGCCGCCATCAATTCAGGACGATCCTGCGTGCAGCGCGGCAGCTTCTGGCCGCAGCGCGGATTGAACGCACAGCCCGTCGGAATGGCGTTCAGGCGCGGCATGCTGCCGTCGATCTGCACCAGCCGCTGGGCGTGGCTATCCAGCGCCGGGATCGAACCCATCAGGCCGGCCGTGTAGGGATGGCGCGGCTTGTGGATCACGTCGGCCACCGGGCCGATCTCGGCCACGCGGCCGGCGTACATCACCGCGACGCGGTCGGCGGTCTCGGCGATCACGCCCATGTCGTGGGTGATCAGCATGACGGCCGTGCCTTGCTCGCGGCACAGGCGCTTGAGCAATTCGATGATCTGCGCCTGGATCGACACGTCCAGCGCGGTGGTGGGCTCGTCGGCTACCACCAGGCGCGGCTCGGCGGCCAGGGCCAGCGCGATCACCACGCGCTGGCGCATGCCGCCGGAGAACTGGTGCGGATAGTGGTCGATGCGCTCGCGCGCCGCCGGGATGCCGGTGGCCGCCAGCAGCTCGACCGCGCGCGTGCGCGCCTGCGACCAGCTCAGGTCCAGGTGCGTGACGATGGTCTCGGCCAGCTGCCGGCCCACCGTGTACAGCGGATTCAGCGAGGTCAGCGGATCCTGGAACACGGCGCCGATCTCGCGGCCGCGCACGCGGCGCATCTGCTCGTCGGGCAGGTTGTCGATGCGGCGGCCGCCCAGCAGGATTTCACCGGCGGCCACGCGCCCCGGCGGCTCCAGCAGGCCGATGATGGCCGCGCCGGTCAGCGACTTGCCGGCGCCGGATTCGCCGACCACGCCCAGGACTTCGCCCGCCTCGATCGAGAAGGACACGTCGTCCAGCGCGCGCAGCGTGCCGCGGCGCGTGGGGAACTCCACGCGCAGGTTGCGGACTTCAAGTAATGCGCTCATGGAAAAACCTCAATTCAGGCGGGGGTTGAGCGCGTCGCGCAGCCAGTCACCCAGGAGGTTGACCGACAGCACCAACAGCACCAGCGCCAGTCCGGGGAAGATGACGATCCACCATTCGCCGGAGAACAGGAAATCGTTGCCGATGCGGATCAGCGTGCCCAGCGACGGCGATGTCGGCGGCACGCCCACGCCCAGGAACGACAGCGTCGCCTCGGTGATGATGGCCGTGGCCAGGTGCACCGTGGCCAGCACCAGCACCGGACCCAGCACATTGGGCAGCACGTGGCGGAACATGATGACGGGCGAGGCCACGCCGATCACGCGCGCGGCCTGCACGTATTCGCGGTTCTTCTCCACCAGGGTGGAGCCGCGCACCGTGCGGGCGTACTGCGGCCAGCCGGCAAGCGCGATCGCGCCGACCAGCACCGGGAAGGCGATCACCTCGTGCAGCTCGCGCGGCACCGCGGCGCGCGCCACGCCGTCGATCAGCAGCGCGATCAGGATGGCCGGGAACGACAGCTGCACATCGGCCACGCGCATGATGAAGGCATCGATGCGCCCGCCCGCGTAGCCCGAGACCAGGCCCAGCACGATGCCGATGGCCATCGACAGCGCCACCGCGGCCAGGCCGATCAGCAAGGACACCCGCGTGCCGTACAGAATGGCCGAGTACAGGTCGCGGCCCTGGCTGTCGGTGCCCAGCAGGTAGGTCGGCTGGCCATTGGCCTGCCAAGCCGGCGGCAGCAGCGCGTCCAGCAGTTCCACCTTGGTCAGGTCGAAGGGATTGTGCGGCGCCACCCAGCCGGCGCCAAAGGAACCGATCAGCAGCAGCGCCAGCAGGATGGTGGCGGCGATGGCGACCGGGGCGCGGCGCCAGGCCCAGGCCAGGTCGCTGTCCCACCAGCGTTTGAGTACGGCGCGCATCAGTGAGCCCCCCCGCCGCGGGTCATCCCGGCGCGCAGGCGCGGGTCCACGACGAAATACAGAAGATCGACGATCAGGTTGATCACCACGAAGACCAGCGCGATCAGGCACAGATAGGCGGCCATGACCGGCACGTCGGCGAATTGCACGGCCTGGATGAACAGCAGGCCCATGCCCGGCCACTGGAACACGGTTTCCGTGACGATGGCGAAGGCGATGATGCCGCCCAGCTGCAGGCCGGTGATGGTGATGACGGGCACCATCGTGTTCTTGAGCGCGTGGCCGAAGTGGATGGCGCGGCGCTTGAGCCCGCGCGCGCGGGCGAACTTGATGTAGTCCGAGCGCAGCACTTCCAGCATTTCCGAGCGCACCAGGCGCAGCACCAGCGTCATCTGGAACAGCGACAGCGTGATCGACGGCAGGATCAGGTGCTTCCAGCCATCGGCCGTGAACAGGCCCGACGACCACCAGCCCAGGCTGACGGTCTCGCCGCGTCCGTAGCTGGGCAGCCAGCCCAGCTGCACCGAGAACACCAGGATCAGCAGGATGCCGATGAGGAAAGTGGGCAATGACACGCCCAGCAACGAGCCGGCCAGCAGCAGCTGCGACAGCATGCTGTTGCGCTTGAGCGCGGTATACACGCCCAGCGGCACGCCGACCACCAGCGCCAGCACCGCCGCGACCAGCGACAGTTCCAGCGTGGCCGGCAGGCGCGACTTGAGCAAGGTCGAGACGGGCTCGCTCTGGCGCAGGGATATGCCGAAATTGCCCTGCGCGGCATTGGCGACGAAGTGGCCGAACTGGACGACGGCGGGCTCGTTCAGGCCCAGGCGCTCACGCAGCTCGATGCGCTCGGCATCGGTGGCGTCCTGGCCCAGCATGATGGTGACGGGGTCGCCGACGTATTGAAATAGCACGAATGCCAGCAACGCGACGGTGAGCATCACCGCCACAGCCTGCAGCAGGCGGCGGAGTATGAAAGCAAACATAGGCGGAAATAGGCAGGCAGGCGGCGCGCCTCAGCGCGCCGCCTGCGGGTTGGCCTGGATCAGTCGACCTTGACCCAATCGGCGACCAGACGGTTGTCGGCGCGATGGATGACGGTGACGTTCTTGCGCATGGCCCAGGGAATGACCTGGTCGTGCAGGGGGATGTGACCGAAGTCCTTGGCGTGGCCTTCCAGCACCTTGATGATGTCGGCGTCGCGCTTGGCGGCGTCGGTCTGGGTCTTGATGCTGTCGATGACGGCGTCAAGCTCCTTGTTGCTGTAGTTGCCCAGGTTGTACATGCCGTCCGCGCCCTCGCCCTTGGTGCGGATCAGGTTCTGCAGCGTGTACATGGCGTCGAAGGTCGGCACGCCCCAGCCGAACAGATAGGCGCTGGTGTCGAACGACTGCACCTTGGGGAAGTAGGTCGAGCGCGGCATCGCGTTCAGCGTGGCCTTCACGCCGACCTTGGCCCACATGCCCACCACCGCCTGACAGATCGCCTCGTCGTTGATGTAGCGGTTGTTCGGGCAGTCCAGCGTGAAGTTCAGCGTGCCGTCATAGCCGGCTTCCTTCAGCAGGGCGCGCGACTTCTCGGGATCGTAGGGCACGCGCTTGTGGACCGATTCGGCCCAGCCGTGCACCTGCGGCGCGATCATGGTGCCGGTGGGCGCCGACAGGCCGCGCATCACGGCGCGCTTGATGGCGTCCACGTCGATGGCGCGGTACAGCGCCTCGCGCACGCGGATGTCCTGGAACGGGTTCTTGCCCTTGATGTTCGAGTACTGCAGCTCGGGACGCTTCTGGTCCAGGCCCAGGTAGATGGTGCGGTATTCGTTGCCCTCGACCACCTTGGCCGACTGGCGCAGGCGGTCCAGGTCCTGGGCGGCCGGGTCCAGCACGAAGTCGATCTCGCCGGACAGCAGGGCCGCGGTGCGGGTGGCGTTCTGCTTGATCGGGGTGAACACCACCTCGGTCACGTTGCCGACCTTGCCGGCCTTGTTCCACCAGTCCTTGTTCTCTTCAAACACGGTGCGCACGTCGACTTCGCGCGTCTTGAGCTTGTAAGGACCGGTGCCGTTGGTGTTGCGGGCGCCGTAGGTCTCTTCCTTGTTGACGTAGTCCTGCGGCTTGGCGATGTTGTGCTTTTCCGCCCAGGCCTTGTTCATGATGAACACGTTGGTCAGCTGGCGCAGCAGCACGGGGTTCGGCGCCGACGTCTCGACCTCGATGGTCAGGTCGTCGATCTTGCGCGCTTCCTTGATGCCGGTCGTGTAGGCCTTGTAGTTCGAGGTCGGCGCCATGGCGCGGTGGATCGAGAACACCGCGTCCTCGGCGGTGAAGGCCGCGCCGTCGTGGAACTTGACGCCGGGACGCAGCTTGAAGCGGTACAGCGTGGGCGAGACCTGCTCCCATTCCGTGGCCAGGCGCGGCACCACCTTGAAGGACTTGTCGTAGTCCACCAGCGGTTCGTACACATAGCTGTTGGCGGCGATGGTCATGCCTTCGTTCTGCGAATGCGGGTCGAAGGTAAGGATGTCGCCCTGGGCAGCCCAGCGGAAGGTCTTGGCTTGCCCGATCGAGGGCAGGGCCACGGCGGCGGCGATCGCGATAGCAATCAAAGTGCGGCGCATAGATTCAACTCCTGACTGTAGTCTGAAAATACCGGCGCGATATTGCCTAGCGCCGGAACCCGCGTCAATTCAGGGTTTATGCGTACCGGAGGCGGTTTTCAGAGAGCGCCTCAAAACGGGGACGCATATGCTCGTAACAAAATAATCGAAGCGAACAGCGTTCGATCGAAAACGCGACGCGCGACATTCCCGGAAAGCGGAACTCGGCCGGCGTCGGAACGCTCAATCCTCGCCCTCTTCGGCCGTCGCCATCTCCAGCGGCACGTGCTCGGTCATCAACACTTCCAGCATCTCTATCAGCAGCGCCGCCCGCTCTTCGCCGAACGGCGCCAGCACGGCCTTCTGGTGCTGCAGGGCCTGCTCGCACAGACCCGCGATCAGGTTGCGGCCCTTGGTGGTGATGCACACGCGCGTCTGGCGCCGGTCGGCGCGCACGCCGGTGCGCTCGACCAGGCCCTCGGCCTCCATGCGCTGCACCACCTTGCTCAGCGTGGGCTGCTTGGTGATGGCCAGCACGGCCAGCGTGCCGATGGTCTCGCCGGCGCTGCCTTCCAGGCTGGCCAGCACCCGCCATTCCGTGACCGACAGGCCGGCAGCGCGCACCTGCAGATGGAACTCGGCGGAAATGCGCTGGCTGGCCTGCGCCAGCAGATAGGCCAGATAGCCGTCGACGAAACGCCCGCCGCCGGCGCCGGCCTGGATGCTCTTCTGCTTCTGCCACGCCATGTCTGTACGCTCCCGCGCCCGGTTGTTCGAGATTGTCATGCCCGTCCCGCAAGCTTGCCGCGGACCATCGGAAGGCGCATTGCACCACGGCGATGCGCGGCCGCGCCATGATGTGCCGCAATGCTGTTGCGCAGCACAGGGTATACCCGGAATCGCAACCCGTTTTTGCACTATGCCGGGGCCGATTGGCGGGTCATGACCTAAAGGATAGCCAGTATATACACCCTTGTTTTAGCGTGATATTTTTTTGATTCCATGAAATTTCATCTTTTTTGTTGACAGCTAAAAAGTTGACTTCTAAAGTATTTTTTAGAGCATGGATCCGCGACCATTCGATGTTGCGGAGCAGCAAGGCGCAAGGACCCGCGCAGCGGTCCGCGACTAGGGGTTCGAGATGGCTGAAAGGTCCTTCAAAAAAGAAGTCCAGCAATTGCGCATCGGCGCGGGCGAAGAGTTCCGCGGCGAAGGCATCCTCGCGGTCACCAAGGCCCTGCTGCAGTCCGGCGTGGGCTATGTGGCCGGCTACCAGGGTTCGCCCATTTCGCACCTGATGGACGTGCTGGCCGACGCCAACGAGATCCTGCAGGAACTCGGCGTGCACTTCGAGGCCAGCGCCTCGGAAGCCACCGCCGCCGCCACGCTGGCGGCCTCGGTCATGTATCCGATCCGTGGCGCGGTCACCTGGAAATCCACGGTCGGCACCAACGTCGCCTCGGACGCGCTTGCCAACCTGGCATCCGGCGGCGTCACCGGCGGCGCGCTGGTGATCGTCGGCGAGGACTACGGCGAAGGCTCGTCCATCATGCAGGAACGCTCGCACGCGTTCGCCATGAAATCGCAGATCTGGCTGCTGGACCCGCGCCCCAATCTTGAAAGCATGGTCAAGGCGGTGGAAGACGGCTTTTCGCTGTCCGAGGCCAGCAAGACGCCGGTGATGCTGCAGCTGCGCATCCGCGGCTGCCACGTGCACGGCCGCTTCATCGCCAAGGAAAACAAGCGCCCCGCCTTCAGCCTGGCGCAGGCGCTGGAAAGCCCGGCGCGCGACACCAGCCGCATCGTGCTGCCGCCCGCGTCCTTCCTGCACGAGCAGGAAAAGATCAAGGACCGCTGGCCCGCCGCCATCCGCTATATCAAGGAACACAAGCTCAACGAGCACTTCGACGGCGACCAGTCCGACATCGGCCTGATCCTGCAGGGCGGCCTGTACAACGGCGTCATCCGCGCGCTGCAGTTGCTGGGCCTGGCCGACCACTTCGGCAACAGCCGCATCCCGCTGTACGTCATGAACGTGACCTACCCCGTCATCGAGGACGAGGTCATCGACTTCTGCCGCGACAAGCGCGCCGTGCTGCTGCTGGAGGAAGGCCAGCCCGACTACATCGAGCAGAACCTGCACGCGGTGCTGCGCAAGGCCGGCATCGCCACGCAGCTGTCGGGCAAGGACGTGCTGCCGATGGCCGGCGAGTACACCACCCAGGTCATGCGCGAAGGCCTGCGCGAATTCCTGCGCCGCAACCGGCCCGAATCGCTGCAGACGCATCCGGCCGTGGCCGCCGACGCAGCCGCTGCCAGCGCCGTCCAGCCCGAGATCGTCGAGATCGCGCGCGCCCGGCCCGCCAGGCCCGTCGAGCAGCCCATCACCTTCCACAAGCATGTCGAGGGACTGGCGGCGGTGGTGCCGCCGCGCCCGGCCGGCTTCTGTACCGGCTGCCCCGAGCGCCCGATCTTCTCGGCGCTGACGCTGGCGCAGGAAACGCTGGGCCAGCACCATATTTCCTGCGACATCGGCTGCCACCTGTTCTCGATCCTGCCGCCCTTCAACCTGGGTGCCACCACCATGGGCTACGGCCTGGGCGCGTCCAGCGCGGCGGCCTTCAACGTGCCGGCGGCCAAACGCCCGATCTCCATCATGGGCGACGGCGGCTTCTGGCACAACGGCCTGTCCTCGGGCATCGGCAATGCCGTGTTCAACAAGTACGACGGCGTCATCGTCATCGTCGACAACTACTACGCGTCGGCCACCGGCGGCCAGGACATCCTGTCCTCGCGCGCCGAGAACCCCGACCGCTCCACCAACAACCCCATCGACCGCGCCGTGCGCGGCGTGGGCGTGCAATGGGTGCGCACGCTGGACCGCACCTACGACGTGGCCAAGGTGCGCGCCACCATCGAGGAAGCGCTCACCACCGACGTCAAGGGCCCCAAGGTCATCATCGCGCAGTCCGAGTGCATGCTGAACAAGCAGCGCCGCATCAAGCCGCTGTTCAACAAGGCAGTCAAGGAAGGCAAGCGCGCGGTCAAGGAACGCTTCGGCGTCGACCCCGACGTCTGCACCGGCGACCACGCCTGTATCCGGCTGTCCGGCTGCCCCTCGCTGACCGTCAAGGACAGCGGCGATCCGCTCAAGGAAGACCCGGTCGCCCACGTGGAAAGCAGCTGCGTGGGCTGCGGCAACTGCGGCGAAGTGGCCCATGCCGCCGTGCTGTGCCCCTCGTTCTATCGCGCCGACATCGTCCACAACCCCACCGGCGGCGACAAGTTCCTGGCCCGCGTGCGCGGGGCGGTGATCGGTTTCCTGCAGCGCCGCCGCGCGGCGCGCCTGGCGCAACTCGCACTCTGAGGCTCGGACATGGACAGCAGCATCAACACTTCCGCCGGCGTGCGCGCCGCCTCGCCGATCAAGATCGCCGTCCTGGCCATGGGCGGCCAGGGCGGCGGCGTGCTCGCCGACTGGATCGTCGACATGGCCGAGCATGCCGGCTGGTGGGCGCAGACCACCTCGGTGCCGGGCGTGGCCCAGCGCACCGGCGCCACCATCTATTACCTGGAACTGCTGCCCGAGGCCGACGTCGAGCGCGCCGGCCGCGCGCCCGCGCTGGCGCTGATGCCCACGCCGGGCGACGTGGACCTGGTGGTGGCGGCCGAGCTGATGGAAGGCGGACGCGCCATCCAGCGCGGCCTGGTCACGCCCGACCGCAGCGTGCTGATCACTTA
>NZ_JAGTJY010000162.1:0-14625 GCF_018195695.1 Achromobacter sp. Marseille-Q0513
GCGTTGAGCTTCGGCCTGCTGGCGCTGGTGCTGGTGCTGATCCTGGCGCTGCGCGTCCCCCGCCGCAAGAACAAGGGCAACGGTTAAGGCCGGCAGACGCGCCATGTCTACGCTCTACTGGCCCTATCTGGCCGCGGACTACTACCGCGGCCTGGAAATCGTGACCGCCGTCGTCGGCATCATCATCCTGCTGTCCAGCCTGGATGATCTGTTCATCGACGGCTGGTTCTGGGTGCGCGCGCTGCGCCGCCGACTCGTCGAGGACCGGCGCTATACCCCGCTCACGGCGGCCCAGCTGCGCGCCAAGGAGGAACAGCCGCTGGCCATCATGGTGCCGGCATGGCTGGAGTACGACGTGATCGCGTCCATGCTCGAGACCATGGTGTCCACGCTCGAGTACAAGAACTACATGATCTTCGCCGGCACCTACCAGAACGACGAGCGCACGATCAAGGAGGTCGAGCGCATGCGGCGGCGCTACCGTCAGCTGATACGCGTCGAGGTGCCGCACGATGGCCCCACCTGCAAGGCCGATTGCCTGAACTGGATCGTGCAGGCCATCTTCGCGCAGAACGAAAAGCAGCCCGTGCCCTTCGCCGGCGTCATCCTGCACGACAGCGAAGACGTGCTGCACCCGCTGGAACTGAAGTACTACAACTACCTGCTGCCGCGCATCGACTTCATCCAGCTGCCCGTGACCTCGCTGGAACGCGAATGGCACGAACTCGTCGCCGGCACCTACATGGACGAATTCGCGGAATGGCACACCAAGGACCTGGTCGTGCGTGAAAGCCTGTCCAAGATGGTGCCGTCGGCGGGCGTGGGCACCTGCTTCTCGCGGCGCGCGCTGATGGAACTGGCGGCCGAGACCAACAACCAGCCCTTCAACACGGACACGCTGACCGAGGACTACGACATCGGCGCGCGTCTGGCGCAGCGGGGCATGCGCCAGATCTTCGGCAAATTCCCGGTCGAGTATGTGACGCGCCGGCGCTCCTGGTTCGGACTGGGCCCGGAGAAAGTCACCACGCTGTCCATGCCGCTGGGCGTGCGCGAGTACTTCCCCAACACCTTCCGCACCGCCTACCGGCAGAAGGCGCGCTGGACGCTGGGCATCGGCCTGCAAGGCTGGCAGCAAGTGGGCTGGACCGGATCGTTCGCCACCCGCTACCTGCTGTTCCGCGACCGCAAGGGCCTGGTGACGTCCTTCATCGCCATCCTGGCCTATCTGCTGCTGGCGAACTTCTTCCTGTTCTATCTGGCCGACCGTTTCGGCTGGTGGACCGTGTACTACCCCTCGTACTTCCGCCCCGGCGGCTGGCTGGTGACGCTGATGTGGCTCAACGCCGTCGCCCTGCTGCTGCGCGTGCTCCAGCGCATGTATTTCGTGGGCAATATGTACGGCTGGGAACACGCCGTGCTGTCGATTCCGCGCATGATCGTCGGCAACTTCATCAACGCCATGGCGGCGGCGCGCGCGTGGAAACTGTTCATCGGCCATCTGATCACGGGCAAGCGGCTGGCCTGGGACAAGACCATGCACGACTTCCCGTCCACCGACCAGCTGGCGCAGCAGCGCCAGCGCCTGGGCGAACTGCTGCTGTCCTGGCAGGCCATCGACGAGGACAAGCTGGCGCAGGCGCTGGAGATCCAGGCGCGCGACAAGAAACCGCTGGGCGCCATCCTGCTCGAACAAGGCTGGCTGGACGCCGGCACGCTCAAGGAAGCCATCGATTTCCAACAAGGCGCGCAGGCGCAAGCCGCGCACCCGCCCACCGACGACAAGCCCGCCACCCCATGACGCCCCTGACCCGCACGCTAGTCCTGTCCGCCGCGCTCGCCTGCCTGTGGAACGGCGCGCCCGCCGCCGCCCAGCAGGCCGCGCGCGCCGCCGAGGCGCCGCTGGAGGGCGCCGCCTGGCAATTCGCCAACGAGGGCTACAGGCTCTACGACGCCGGCCGCTACGCACAGGCGCAGCAGCAGGCCGAATCGGCGATCGCGCTGCGCCCGGACGTCGAACGCCTGCGCCTGCTGCTGATCTACGCGTTGCAGAAACAGGGCAAGCTGGACGAGGCCGAACGCGCCGCCGACGATGCCGCCAAGAACGGCCTGGACACGCCCGCGCTGCGGCAGGCGCGCGCCAACCTGCGCCCCACGACGCCCGCCGCCCCGGCGGCCAATGCGCGTCCGGCCGGCGCCCGTCCCGCCGGCGGCGCGCCGGCCACGACCAGCGCCTACCGCCGCGGCTTCCCCATCGCCACGCGCGCCTACGCGGACTACAACAGCGGCAACTACCCCGCCGCCCAGCGCGGCGCCGAGCAGGCTTTCCGCATCGATCCCAAGCAGGGCGCCTGGGCCATGCTGTGGCTGGACGCGCTGGAAGCCCAGGGCAAGTACGCCGAAGCCGAAACGGCCGCCAACCAGGCGATGACGTTGGGCGCGCCAAATCAGAGCGACCTGGCCGCGCGTCGCGCCACCATGAAGCGGCGCATGGCGGTCAAGCCGGCGGAACAGGGTTATCAGGCGCTGATCGCCAACCGGCCCGGCGACGCCGTCCCGCTGGCGCGGCAAGCCGTGGCGCTGGCGCCCGACACCGCCAGCCACCGCCTGCTGCTGATGACCGCGCTGATGCTGGACGGCCAGCTCGCGGCCGCCGAGGACGCGGCCACCGACGCGCTCAAGCAGGACGATGAAAACACCGTGGCCCTGGTCATGCGCGGCTATCTGCGCCAGCGCCAGGGCAAGGCCGAGGAAGCCGACGCCGACTTCGACGCCGCGCTCAAGCAGGACTGGCTGGACGACAGCCAGCGGCGCAATGTGCGCCTGATCGCCGCCGATGCCGCGCTGGCCGGGGGCCAGAACGCCCGCGCGCTGGCCCTGGTGGAACCGCTGGGCGCCAAGGACGAGGCCGGCGCCGATCGCGTCAAGCGCGCCCGCTCCCGCCCCGCCGTGCCGGCGACGCTGACGCTGGCCAACTATCCCGCGCCGGTCCAGGACTGCCGCGACACGCCCTACGGCACATCCTGCGAGCTGCTGCCCTCGGACGCGGCGGGCAGCGGCGGGCCGGCCTCGCTGGCCTATGCCGCCTACGCGCGCCAGGACTACCAGGAAGCCATCACGCAGGCCCGCAAGGCCGTGCAGCAGGATCCGGACAGCAAGGACCTGCAGCGGCTGCTGACCACCACGCTGGCCGCCGGCAACGCAACGCAGATGGCCGAGGCCAACCAGCGCATGGGCGAGGCCCTGGCGGCCCAGCCCGACGATCCGACGCTGTTGATGCAGCGCGGCTACCTGCACCAGCGCATGCGCCAGCCCCGCGAAGCGCTGCGCGACTTCCAGGCCGCGCGCGCCACGGGCAAGGCCCCGCCCACCGCCATCCTCGACGAAGGCTATGCGCTGTCCGGCGTCGGCGACAAGCGCGGCGCGGTGGACAAGCTCAAGGAAGCCATCGACCAGGACGACGCCGGCAAGCTCGACCTCACCCCGCAGCAGCGCTTCGACACCCGCAGCAGCATCGCCGGCCTGTCGCGCGAATGGGGCGGCTACGTCTCGACCGGCTACCGGGGCGCGCGGCCGGCGGCGGCCGGCCTGGGCGGCGCGGCCATCACGGTGCCCGGCGACGCGGTGTTCAGCACGGCCGAGATCTTCTGGCGTCCCTCCGATTTCCTGAACTCGTCCACGCGCACCTTCGAGCTGTACGGCCGCCTGTCCAACACGCTGTACAACAACGGCGGCAAGACCGCCAGCCAGACCGTGTCGAACCCTTGCGGCGGCGGCAATATCCAGGTGGACGAAACGTCCAACAACGGCATCTCGGGCATCCCGACCACGGTAGGCTCGCTGGGCATGCGCTTCACGCCGTCCACCGAGGTCGGCCTGACCTTCGGCCTGGAACGCCAGTTCAACCTGGGCAGCGCCACGCGCCAGGGCACGTTCACGCCGCGGCCCGATGAACTGCGCTGCGCGCTGAACACCGGCAACCAGACCGCCTACTACAAGACGGACGCCGGCAGCGGCGGCTGGCTGGCCTATGTCACCTATGGCATGTACGAAGGCACCAACCTGCGCATCGACCGCCCCGACTGGTTCACCATGGAAGGCTACGTGCAGGCCGGCTACTCCTGGCAGGACATGCCCGCCCGCTTCTGGCTGCGCGACAACAACTCGGGCAAGGACAGCGCGGAAAGCTCGGGCAAGCTCAAACGCGACCAGGCCTTCGGCGCCGGCGAGCTGCGCGTGGGCCGCAGCTACCGAGTGGATGCCATCAGCGACCGCCTGGTGTTCTTCCCCTACGCGGTGGTGGCGGCGGACTGGCTGTGGAACCGCAACCGCGTGTCCGGCCTGAACATCGACGGCCAGGATTCCTACGACCTGCTGGGCAACGGCAAGTCCTGGTCCCTGGGCGCGGGCCCCGGCTTCAACCTGCGCTACTGGTTCCGCGAAGACCACTACAACGCGCCGCGGTCCTATCTGGACCTGACGACCCAATATCGATTCAATATCGGCGGGGGCGCCGCCCACCGGGCGAAAGGCCTGTTCATCAACCTGACCCTGTCGTACTGACCCCGCCCGCATCGCAAGGAGCACGCATGACCCTTTTCTCCTCCTCTCCCTCCACGATCCTGCACCGACTGGCTGCAGGCGCGGCGGTCGCCACGCTTGCCCTGTCCGCCGGCGCCGCGCACGCGCAACAAGGCTCGTCCATCGTGATCCAGGGCAAGGACAACTGGCTGTTCCCCGGCTGGGGCAGCCTGACCCAGGTCGACACGCGCGGCATCGACGCGTCCACGCAACTGGTGCGCGAGACGCGCGACGCGCTGGCGGCCAAGGGCATCCAGCTCGAAGTGCTGGTGCTGCCGGACAAGACGCTGTTCTACCAGGACAAGCTGCCCGATGGAAAGGCGCTCAGCCCCGAGGTGAAGCGGCGCTACCAGACCATCCAGGACAAGCTCAAGGCCGCGGGCATCGCGACCTTCGACGACGAGGCCGTGCTGCGGCGCCTGAAGGACGGCGGACAGGACGTGTTCTACCGCACGGACCAGCACTGGACGCAGGCCGCCGCCGACGCCACCGCCGACGCGCTGGCGCAACGCATCAAGCAGGACGTGAAGACCTTGGCCGGCAAGCCCGGCACCGGCCTGCCGCTGGGTAGCGTGTTCAACGAACGCCGTTACGGCGACCTGGCCGAACTGTTCCTCTCGCCCGAGCAGCGCAAGCAGGCCGGGCGCGAGACCTTCACCGTGCGCCGCCAGGCCGAGAACCAGAGCCTGCTGGACGATGCCCCGGCCCCGGTCCACGTCACCGGCCACAGCATGGTGCAGCCCTACTTCGGCTTTCCGCAAAAACTGTCCAACGCGCTCGACCGCCCGGTATCCGTGAACTGGAAGCCCGGCAACGTCGGCCACTGGATCATGCTGCTGGAATACCTGGAGTCGCCGGCGTTCAAGCAGAACAAGCCGCAGGTGCTGGTATGGCAGATGTTCGAGCCGACCTACGCGCAGGGCCCCGACGCCAAGGGCCTGTGGGACAACGCCTCCATCATGAGCGCCGATGGCTGGCGCAGCCGCATGCAAGCGGCCATCGGGAAGTAGGGCCGTGGCGTCAGCGGACAAGCCGCAAACCGCCGGACATGGCCGCAATGCCGCCGTTGCCGGCCTGCTGCTCGCGCTCGGCCTGGGCTGGGGCATATGGCGACTCGCCGACGCCGGCCTCAAGCCGGCCGACGTGGCGCCGGCAGCCTGGCTGGACGGCTCGGCCGGCGGCGCGCTGAACCGCGCGCTGCGCCTGCCCGCGCAGGACACGCTGAATACCTGGAACGCATCGCTGCGCTACCGCCTGCTGGGAGACCTGGGCGACCAGGTCGCCATGGGCTGCCCCGGCTGGCTGTTCTACCGCGACGGCCTGCGCCCCCAGCCCGGCGTGCATGTGTTCGACGAGCGCGTGCGCCTGATGCGGCACTGGGCCGACCAGTTGCGCCAGCGGCAGGTGCGACTGCTGGTGGTCGCGGTGCCCGACAAGTCGCGCATCGAGGCCGACCGGCTTTGCGGCCTGCCCGCCTCGCAGCCCATGCGGCGCGCGCTGGACGAGTGGCAGCAGGCGCTGCAGGCGCAGGGCGTGCCCTTCGTCGACCTGCGCCCCGTCCTGTCCGGCGCCGCCGAACCCATGTTCTTCCGCACCGACGTGCACATGAACGCGCAAGGCGCGCAAGCCGCCGCGCGGCGCGTGGCCGACGCCGCGCTGCCGTTGCTGGGCGGCGTCGGCCAGCAGGCTTTCCGCGTGGACGCGCCGGGCGCGCCGGCGCCGCGCATGGGCGACCTGATCGTGCTGGCCGGCCTGGAACATGCGCGCATGGGCTGGCGTCCGGAGCTGGAACGCGTCGCGCCGCAGCAGATCGAACCGCTGCGCAGCGGCGGCCTGCTGGACGAAGCGCCGCCCGTCGAGGTGCTGCTGGCCGGCAGTTCCAACGGCCGCCGCAGCCACTTCGCCGAGCGGCTGGGCATGGGACTGGGCCGCGAAGTCTGGAACCTGAGCCTGGACGGCGGGCAGTTCTCCGGCGCGCTGCTGGTGGCGCTGAAACAGCGTGAACAATGGCCCAAGAGCCTGAAACTGGTGGTCTGGGAGTTTTCGGAAATGGCGCTGTCGCTGCCGCTCACCGATGACGAAAGGTCCGTGCTGGACAGCCTGCCCCCGCCCTGACGAACCGCGATGCTATTCAATTCCTATCTGTTCCTGCTGGTCTTCCTGCCCATCACGCTGGCGGTGTATTACGCCGTGGGGCCGCTCAACCTGCGCCTGGCCGCGCTGTGGCTGTGCCTGACCTCCATCGTGTTCTACGGCTGGTGGAACCCGCAGTTCGTGGTGCTGCTGGCCGGCTCCATCGCCTTCAACTATGTGGTCAGCCAGCTGATCCTGCGCAGCGAGGGCCGGCCGCGCCTGCAGGGCCTGATCACCGGACTGGGCGTGGGCGCCGACCTGGCGCTGCTGTTCCACTACAAGTACTTCGCTGCGCTGCTGGGCTTTCTCAATGACCTGGGCATGAGCAGCGCGACCGCGGATTCTGTGATCCTGCCGCTGGGCATCTCGTTCTTCACGTTCACGCAGATCGGCTACCTGCTCGACTGCAAGGCCGGCGTGGTCAAGGAGCGCAGCCTGCTCAGCTATGTGCTGTTCGTGACCTTCTTCCCGCACCTGATCGCCGGCCCCATCCTGCATCACAAGGAAATGATGCCGCAGTTCGCGCAGCCGGAGAACTACCGCTTCAAGGCCGAGAACCTGTCGGTCGGCATGATGCTGTTCGTGATCGGACTGGCCAAGAAGGTGCTGCTGGCCGACGGCATCGCGCCCTATGCCGACGCCGGCTTCGCCGCGCCCGGCGAGCTGATGTTCTGGGGCTCCTGGGGCGCCAGCCTGTGCTACGCGCTGCAGCTGTACTTCGACTTCTCCGGCTACTCGGACATGGCGCTGGGCCTGGCCAAGATGTTCGGCATCCGCTTCCCGCTGAACTTCAATTCGCCGTACAAGGCCGGCAGCATCATCGAGTTCTGGGCCCGCTGGCACATGACGCTGACCCGCTACCTGACCGCCTATCTCTACTACCCGGTGGCCATGGCGGTGTCGAAATGGCGCACCGAGCGCAATCTGCCGGTGGGCACGCAGGGCGTGGCCACGCCCGGCGGCTTTGCCGGCAGCATCATCCTGCCCACCGTGTACACGATGGGCCTGGCCGGCATCTGGCACGGCGCCGGCTTCCAGTTCCTGGTGTTCGGCCTGCTGCACGCGATGTACCTGTCGGTGAACCACGCCTGGCGCATCTTCGTCGTCGGCCGCAAGCCGGCCGCCGCGCGCCAGATGGGCCCCGCCAAGCGCGCCGCCTGCGTGCTGCTCACCTTCGTGGCGGTGCTGGTGGCGCAAGCCTTCTTCCGCGCGAATGGCGTGGGCGACGCGATGCTGCTGGTGCAGGGCATGATCGGCATGCGCGGCGTCGAGGCGCTGGACCTGGCCGCGCGCGTGGACGGGCTGGCCTGGGGCGACGCCTGGCGCATGCTGCTGGGCCATCATATGCAACTGATCTACGCGGTCGTCCTGCTGGGCATCGCCTGGTTCACGCCCAACGCGCATCAGATCCTGGGCCGCTACTCGCCCGCCCTGTTCAAGCCGCAGGAGGCCGCCGCGCCGTGGATGCGCTGGCGCCCCACCCTGGGCTGGCTGGCCGTGATGCTGGCTCTGCTGTTCTTCTGCCTGGTCAACCTGCACAAGGAAACCCGGTTTCTCTATTTCCAATTCTGACCGCGACACGGTCCCGGAGCATTGCATGGATATCAAGACTATCGAAGCCAAAGTGGCCGAACTCATCGAGAACGTCATCCTGACGCAGGTCGATCCCGACACCTTGCTGATCGAGTCCGGCCTGGTCGATTCGCTGGCGGCGGTCGACGTGGCGCTGGCGGTGGAGCGTGAGTTCGGCTGCAAGATTCCGCCCACCGAGATCGACGTGCACCTGGAATCGGTGCATACCCTGGCCGCCTTCATCGCGGAGCGCCAGGGCGCCTGAACGCCGCTGTTGCGAAGGAGCCGCGCATGCATTTCGATTTCAAGGCCTACGATTTCGCCGACACCGCGTCGGCGCGCGACGCGATCGCCGTGGTGGATGCCCGTGGCATCCTGCGCTGGGACGCGCTGCAAGCCGCGGTCCAGGCCTGGGAACAGGCCGCGCTGGACGCCGGCGCCGCCGCCGGCGTGCCCATGGTGATTTCCGGCCACAAGGAAACCGCCTTCCTGGTCGCCATGCTGGGCTGCCTGCGGCTGCGCGTGCCCTTCGTGCCCGTCGACGTCATCAATCCGCCCGAACGCATCAAGCGCATCGGCGAGCTGGTGCGCGCCGGCCTGCGCTACGACGCGCAGTCCCAGGCCTTCGAGCCGGGCAGCGCCAGCCCCGCGCCACTGCGCGAGGCCGGACTGGCCTACATCATGTTCACGTCCGGCAGCACCGGCGACCCCAAGGGCGTGCAGATCGGGCGCGAAAGCGTCACGCTGTTCGCGGGCTGGATCCGCGATTGCCTGAACCTGGGCGCCGCGCCCGCGTTCATGGACCAGATGCTGTTCAGCTTCGATTTCTCGCTGTTCAACTGGGTCGGCGCGCTGGAACTGGGCGGCGCCTGCGTGCTGTGTCCGCGCGAGACCATCGCCGAGCGCGGCGCCTTCATGCAGTACCTGGCGGACACCGGCGTCTCGGTCTGGGCGTCCACGCCGTCATTCGTGCGGCAGCAACTGTTCAACCCGGACTTCAACGGCGCCAGCCTGCCCAGCCTGCGCGTCTTCGTCTTCGGCGCCGAATCGCTCTCGCCGGCGCTGGCCGAGGAACTGTGGCAGCGCTTCCCCGATGCGCGCATCATCAATTCCTACGGTCCGACCGAAGCCACCTGCTCGACCACCTGGGTCGAGATCGACGCGGCGCTGCGCCAGGCCGCGCCGAATCCTTTCCCCATCGGCCGCGCCAAGCCTTATGCCGATGTCTTCATCGACCAGGGCGAAATCTGCATCGCCGGCGACCACGTCATGCGCGGCTACCTGAACCGGCCGGACCTGAACGCCTCGCGCATGTTCACGCGCGACGGCAAGCGCGGCTACCGCAGCGGCGACCTGGGCGAGATCGACGGCCAGGGCCTGATCACGTTCCGCGGCCGCATCGACGACCAGATCAAGCTGCACGGCTATCGCATCGAACTGGCCGAGATCGACGCCGCGATCGCGGCGCTGCCCGGCGTGCGCGCCGGCGCCACGGTGGCGCTGCGCCGGCCGGACGGCGCCATCGTCCGACTGATCGGCTTCGTCGAGCCGGCGGCGCCGGGAACCGCCGGCCTGCAACCGCTGCCCGAGGCGCTGGCGGCCTGGAAGGACACCCTGGGCCGTCGCCTGCCGCCCTACATGATCCCGTCGGAACTGCTGTCCTGCAGTCCCTTCCCCACCACCAGCACGGACAAGGCCGACCGCAAGCAGCTGGAACGCCTGTACCTGGATGCGCGCCTGAGCAAGAAACCGGAGCCCAAAGCATGACCCTACGCCTTTCCCCGATCCTGCTGGCCCTGGGCCTGGCGCTGGCCGCCGCCGGCGCGGCCCGCGCCGAAGGCGCCTTCGCCCAGCTGTACGCCGCCCGGCCGCCCGCCGGCTCGTCCTTCGTGCGCATCGTCAATCCCGAGAGCGCGCCCATGCGCGCCCAGGTCGCCGGCGGCCCGGCCCAGGACATCGGCCCGGCCAAGCCCGCCACCACCTACGCCATCGTCAAGGGCGACCAGGAGTTCAAGGTGCAGGTGGACGGCAAGCCCGCCGGCGCCCTGCAGGTGGCGCCGGACAGCTTCACCACGCTGGTCGCGCGCCGCGACGGCGGCAAGGTCACGCTGGCGCGCATCGACGACAGCGGCGGCGCGCAGGACGCGCTCAAGGCCGAGCTGCGTTTCTACAACCTGATCCCCGGCTGCGCCGGCGCGGCGCTCAAGGTCAGCCCGCAAGGCCCGACGCTGTTCGACGATATCAAGCCGCAGGCCGCCGCCGCGCGCGCCATCAATCCCGTGCGGGCTTCCCTGGCCGGCGCCTGCGGCGCGGCCGCCAGCGCCGAGCTGGCGCTGCCCGCGCTGCAGCCCGGCGACCACTACAGCCTGTTCCTGGGCGGCACGGCCGCCGCGCCGACGCTGACCGGCCAGGCCAGCGCCACCGACCCCTACAGCAACAAGTAAGGAGGCGGCATGCGCCGCGTATTCCGAGACGACCACGAACTGTTCCGCGACCAGGTCCGCCGCTTCATCGCGCAGGAAATCGCGCCGCACTATGCCGCCTGGGAAAAGGCCGGCGTCACGCCGGCTTCGCTCTGGCGCCGCGCGGGCGAGGAAGGCCTGCTCAACTGCGCCCTGCCCGAGCCCTACGGCCTGGGCGGGGACTTCGGACACGCGGCGGTGGTGATCGAGGAACTGGCCCGCGCCAACTATCTGGGCATCGGCTTTTCCATCCATTCGGACATGGTGGCGCCCTACCTGGACGCCTTCGGCACCGAGGCGCAGAAGGCGCGCTGGCTGCCTGCCATGACGCGGGGCGAGCTGATCGGCGCGCTGGCGCTGACCGAGCCCGGCGCCGGCAGCGACCTGAAGGCGATCCGCAGCCGCGCCGTGCGCGACGGCGACCACTACGTGCTCAACGGCCAGAAGACCTTCATCACCAACGGCGTGAACGCCGGCCTGGCCATCGTGCTGGCCAGCACCGCGCCCGACCTGGGCGCGCGCGGCCTGTCGCTATTCTGCGTCGAGGCCGGACTGCCCGGCTACGCCAAGGGCGCGCCGCTGGACAAGATCGGCCAGCACAGCCAGGACACCTGCGAGCTGTTCTTCGACGACCTGCGCCTGCCCGTCGATTGCCTGCTGGGACAGGAGAACGCGGCCTTCGAATACCTGACGCGCGAACTGGCGCGCGAGCGCCTGGCCATCGCGCTGCGCGCGGCCGCCTCGCTGGAAGGCATGCTGGAGGAAACCGCTGAATACATCCGTGGCCGCAAGGTCTTCGGCCGCCGCGTCATCGACTACCAGAACTCGCGCTTCATCCTGGCCAACGCGCGTGCGCAAAGCGTCATGCTGCGCGTCTTCCTGGACGACTGCCTGGCTCGGCTGATGACGGGTGAACTCGACGCCACCACCGCCGCCATCGCCAAGCTGAACGCCAGCGAGATCCAGGGCAAGGCGCTGGACGAGCTGCTGCAGCTGTATGGCGGCTATGGCTACATGGCGGAATATGGCATCGGCCGCGCCTGGGCCGATGCGCGCGCGCTGCGCCTGTTCGGCGGCACCAGCGAAATCATGCGGGAGATCATCGGCCGCGGTTTCGCCTGACACCGCGATGGCCGCCACGCATCAGGCGCGCGCCCGCATCCAGGCCTGTCGCAACGCGCGCGCCTCGGGACTGTCGCCGATGACCCAGGGATCCAGCGCGAAGGCCACGACGCGCTGCGCGCCATAGCTGTCGGCGATCAGCCATTGCCTGCGCACCCGCTCGAAGTCGGCCGAGCGCGCCTTGAAAGTCGACCCATCCGTGCTGCCCGAGGGCAGCTCCTCGAACAATTCGATCACCAGATCGAACGGCGCATTGCGCGCCAACAGCAAACGGCGCAGCGGCTCCAGCGCCTTCAGGTTGTCCAGGCCCGCCACGCCCACGCCGTCCTGGATCATGGGATGCACGCGCGCATGGTCCAGGATGCCGCGCCACAGCTGTTCCAGCGTGCCGCTGCCGCCCAGGCGGCTGAAATACGTCGAGATGCAGGGGGGGCGGCCGCTGCTGTCCTGGGCCGCGCGCGAGAAGGCGTCCAGCCACGGCCACAGCAGCGCCTGGCGGGGCGCGGACGCCCAGTTGTACTGCTCCAGCTCATACGGCAGATACCAGCCACGGAAATTGCGGCGCGCGGACCACGGCGCGGTCCGCATGTAGGCCAGGCCATGCTCGCGCGTGAGATCCAGATAGCGCGCCAGCGCCTCGTCATCGGGCGCGGCCAGCACGTTCCACCAGCGCTGGTCGTAGGGCAGCCCCACGTGCACGCCCATGCCATGACGCGCGGCCTCGTCGAAGATCAGGCCCAGCACGGCGTCGGGCGCCATCCAGTCGTCGGGCCTGCCGCCTTCCAGGCCAACCCATTGCAGGAAGATCTCGCGACTGCCCAGCCGGCGGCAGGCGGCGATGCGCTCGGCCCACTGCGCCGGCGTCAGGTCCAGGTGGCTGCGCCACAGCTGCAGGAAGGTGCCTTGCACCGGCCGACGCGGCGCGCAGGCCGACAGCGGCAACAGCGCGCCCAGCGTCAGCGCCTGCAACAGGCGCCGGCGACCGGGCGCGGCGGGAACGCAGCGCGTCAGCAGCGCGGCCTCGGCGGCATTCAGCCGCGATTGCCGAACAGGCCGGACAGGGAAGCCAGCAGGTCGGTCGGGTTGAACGACTGGCCGGGCTGCGCCGTGCCGTCGGGCGTGGCCTTGTCGACCAGCTGCGGCAGCATCGCCGACAGCGAGCCCAGCACGGAGCTGGCGTCCTGGCCGGTCTTGTCCGCCAGGCTCTGCACCACGCCGGGGTCCAGCACCGAGCCGAGCTGGTCGGCGCTGACGGGCAGGTTCTCGCCCTTGCCCACCCACGACGCCACGATCTCGCCCAGGCCGCCCTTCTGGAAGCTGGCGATCAGGCCGGACAGGCCGCCGGGGTACTGGTTCAGGTGTTCGATCAGGGCGGGCAGGAGCGAGGCGTTGCCGCCCTGCTGCCCGTTGCCGCCGCCGGCCATCGAGGCCAAGGTATCCAATAGGCTCATCGCCGTGCTCCCGGAAAAAAGAAGGGAAAACCAGTATATGCCGTGGCTTGCGCGATTCCACGGGCGCGGCGCGCGCGGAAACCTATATTTGCAAATCTTGTCCTTTGCCGCCCGGACGCTCAGCCGGCGCCGCCCCGCAACGCCTGCAATACCTTCTGCCCCGCCCGCCCATCCGCCGGCAGGCCCAGCTCGCGCTGCGCCTTCTGCAAGGCATTCCGGGTCTGCACGCCGATCAGGCCATCGGGCTCGCCGATGTCATAGCCGCGCGCAATCAGCAGGGTCTGCAATTCGCGCCGCTCGGCGCGCGACAGCCCCGGATCATCGGTCGGCCAGGCCTGGACCAGCGATCCGCCGCCGCGCAGCCGGTCGGACAGGTGCGCGATCGCCAGCGCGTAGCTTTCGGCCGCGTTATAGGAATAGAGCGCGTCGAAGTTGCGCGTCACCAGGAACGCAGGGCCGCCGCGACCGGCGGGCAGCAACAGCGCCGCCGGGACATCGCCGGCGGGCAAAGGCCGGCCGTCGGCCCGCGTGATGCCCTGGCCGGTCCAGTGCGACAGGGCGCGCTTGTTCTTGCGTCCCGCGCCGGCGGCATTGAACCCCGCCGGCAGCCGCACCTCGTAACCCCAGGCCATGCCGCCATTCCAGCCCGCGTGCTTGAGGAAATTCGCGGTGGACGCGAGCGCGTCCGGCACGCTGTCGATCAGGTCGCGACGGCCGTCGCCGTCGCCGTCCACCGCCAGCCGCAGGTACGTGGACGGCATGAACTGGGTCTGGCCGAAAGCGCCGGCCCACGAGCCCTGCAGCTTCTCGGGCGCGATGCCCTCTTCCTGGATGATCTTCAGCGTGGCAAAGAACTCGCCCCGGAAATACGCCTGCCGGCGGCCATAGCAGGACAGCGTGGACAGCGACACCAGCAGGGAACGCCCGCCCAGGGTCTGTCCGTAGTTGCTCTCCACCCCCCAGACGGCGGCGATGACAGCCGGATCCACGCCGTAGCGGACCGAGGCGCGCTGCAGATCCGCCTGCCAGCGCGCCATGCCCGCCTGGCCATCCGTCACGCGCTCGTCGTCGACCAGCGCCGCCATGTAGTCCCAGATGGGCGTGCGGAACTCGGGCTGGAAATCCAGCAGATCCAGCACGCTCATGTCGGGCGCCAGCTTCGCCGTGTGGGCATCGAAGGTGGCGGCCGACACGCCGGTTTTCAGCGCCGGCGCGCGCAGCCGGGCCAGGCAGCCGTCGAAGCTGTCGGCCGCCACGGCGGGCACGGCGGGGCGCGGCGCCGCCCGCGCGGCGGCCCCCAGCAG